>DEHG01000042.1:0-19985 GCA_002351795.1 Ruminococcaceae bacterium UBA2806
CCCCTTTTGGTTTCCCTCTTTTGCCCCATAGAGTGCGGTAGCGTATAGTTAAAACAAGCCGGAAGGAGAACAGACGTAAACTAAAAAGTGTGACAGTCGTGACACTCTATATAAAAAATACTATATAGAGAACTTTATGTACAGACCTCTTCGACCTCTCCCTCTTCAATAACTTGATTTAAAATGTAGTTCGCAGTTTGCCTTTGTTTTATGTCAGTGAAAAGTAATATAGGTTCGATCAAATCATTTGTCAGGGTGATAGTATGAAAATGTTTGGCAGAAAAAGGTTTCTTTCCCTTGTCGTTTCTGTGGCAGTGCTTGCATTGAGTATTGCCGTAATTCAGATAAAGCCGGGGGATGGTCAGGATGCTGTAAATTCGCCGGATATCAAGCCGTCAGATAAAAAGCATACTGTTGCGGTCAGCTTTCCGGATGAGGTGAAAAAGAACGACAGAAGCTTTGTAAAGGGCGTCTGGATTCCGTATATGAGCCTTGATATGAAGGGTACAGACAGGAGTGAAAATGCCGCCGGACAAAGACTTGATGAAATATTTGAAGGCATAAAAAGCTCGGGCGCAGATACCGCCTTCCTCCATGTCAGACCCTTCGGAGATGCACTGTATAAAAGCCGTATATTCCCGTCCTCCCATGTTCTGGGCGGTGTACAGGGAAAGTATCCGGGCTATGATTTCCTTTCTCTTGCCGCCGCTGTGGCTAAGCAGAAGGGTATACATCTTCATGCATGGATAAATCCCCTTCGTATAAGCCTTAAAAATATACCGGAAGAATTGTCGGATGATAACCCCTGTGTGAAATGGCAGAATGATGACGACAGCGAAAACGACCGCTGGACTTTCCGCAGTGGGGATACCCTTTATTATAACCCTGCATATCCGGCGGTCAGAAAGCTTATTGCGGACGGTGTGCGGGAGCTTGTAAGGAATTATGATATTGACGGGATAGTTATAGATGATTATTTCTACCCTGAGGATGACATGGATTGCGATAAGCATGAATATGATTTGTATTGTGAGGCGGCGGGGCTTACCTATCTTTCTCAGGAGAACTGGCGTAAGGGCAATATAAATTCTCTTATAAGCTCCTTGTACAGCGCAGTCCATTATGAGCGCAGTGAATGTGTTTTCGGCATTTCGCCCCAGTGCAATATCGACAATAACGAAAAAATAGCCGCCGATATCCGTACATGGGGAAGGATACCGGGTTATGCCGATTATATCTCACCGCAGATATATGTAAGCGAAAAGCACCCGACTCTGCCCTTTGAAAAGTCTTTGAAGCAGTGGCAGTCAATTGTTACGGCAAAAGATATCAGGCTTTATGTAAGTCTTGCGCTTTATAAGGAGGGAACGGACGCAGATGGGGGAACCTGGCTCCTCAAGGATACCAATATTACAGATCAGATAGGCATTTGCCGTAAAGCGGGAACGGACGGTGTTATTCTGTATTCATATGAGAATATGGCTGAAAAAGGGTGATATTATCGAAATTATTGTAAAATACGGCGGTGAATATGCTCAGCTTCTTGTTCAGCTTGCTCAGGCGGGAGAATTCATGGCTGAGGATCTCGGCGTCGGTTATGCGGTCATTTATGCTGATAAAGAGGATGTCGGGGCTTTGTACGGTATCCCTTCCGTTATAGATATCGAGCTTCCGAGGAATGTCTATGTCAATGAACTGCCGTCAGAAAACGATTGTCCGCCGTCGCCTGAGTTCCGCTTTTCGGGGTACAGCGGACGGGGCGTATTGGTCGGCATTGTCGATACGGGAATTGACTATACAAATCCTGAATTCCTTGACAGCGGGGGAAGAACAAGGATACTTTCACTATGGGATCAGACTTATGACGGCGACCCGCCGCAGGGTTTCATTTCCGGAACGGAATATACAGACAAAATGATAAATTATGCATTAATGTCTCCCGAACCATTTTCTGTAATACCGCCGACGGATATATCGGGACATGGAACGGCTGTGGCGGGCATTGCCGCAGGGACAACGATGGGAAGGGCTTTCGGTGCGGATATCATAGCTGTGAAAACTGTCCGTGGAAGCGGCGAAGCCTCTACAACTGTACAGCTTATGCGGGGTTTGTATTATATTATCAGAAAGGCTCAGGAATTGGGAAAGCCTCTTGCCGTAAATATAAGCTATGGGATGAACGAGGGGTCACATCGGGGGGATTCGCTTTTTGAACGCTATATAACGGATGTCAGCCGTCTCGGGAGAACTTCTGTCATGATCCCGACAGGCAATGAGGGCGGCGCAGGTCATCATTACAGCGGCAGGCTTTCTGACGGTGAGACACTTGATATTGATTTTTTTACAGCGGGAAATATAAGCAGTCTTTATCTTTCGCTTTGGAAGGATTATACCGATGAATTCAGCGCAGAGCTTATTCTTCCCAATGGGAAAAGCACAGGTATCGTAAACAGCTTTACAAACAGAGCTGAATCTGTCATTGACGGTTTTTCGATAAAGGCGTTTTACGGTCAGCCGACAAGAAGAAGCATATTTCAGGAGATTTTCTATGATATAAGCCCCTTGTATTCTCAGATACCGTCCGGCTTATGGACATTGGTGCTGAGGGCACAGAATATCGTAAACGGTCATTTTGATATCTGGCTTCCGACAGTCGAACAGGCGGGCACAGGGACGTTTTTTACAGAGCCGTCAGATGAACTTACCATGACAATACCTTCAACAGCGGAAAATGTCATAAGAACGGCGGGCTATGACCGCAGGACAGGCTCAGCGGCGGCGTTTTCAGGCAGGGGAGGGGGATATCCCTACTGCATAAGACCTGATATTGCGGCACCAGGCGTCAATGTATCTGCGCCGTCGCTTTACGGAGGGATAAGCAGTGTTACGGGTACAAGCTTTGCATCGCCGCTGGTAACGGGGATTGCGGCTCAGCTTATGGAGTGGGGCATAGTCTGCGGCAATTCGCCGTTTCTTTACGGGGAAAAGCTCAAAGCGGAAATTCATCTTCTTGCCCGCAGGTCAGACGGCGTGATCTATCCCGATACAGTTATTGGATATGGAGTGATATAGAATGGAGCTTGAAGAATTTGTAAGACTGCCGACAACCGTTGATTTTCAGGCGATAGCGTCAGACAGGTTCCTTAAATATGCCGCACAGCGTCCGTATATTTATTTAGGGACTAAATTTGCAAATGATTATATAGTTGCATATACGGACGAAAGGTATATTGAGGAGATCTACAGAGAGCTTGGTTCGGATATGCTTACGTTTATGCCAAAGATAATGTCGCCCGTGGATGCCGCAAGCAATGAGGCGGCGGGGATAACCCGTGTTCTCGGACAGCCCTTTCTTGATCTCAGCGGTCAGGGTGTCATTATCGGGCTTATTGATACGGGCATAGACTATGCGAACAAAGCCTTTCAGTTTGAGGACGGGACAACAAAAATAATGGGACTGTGGGATCAGACTATCGACGGAAAGAGGGAAGAGGGCATATATTTCGGCTCGACCTACAGTGAAGAGGATATCAATGAGGCTATACTTTCACCATCTCCGCTTTCTGTTATCGGAAGCGTTGACGAAAACGGTCACGGTACCTTTATGGCGTCGGTAGCGGCGGGAAATACGGGAGATCAGTATATAGGTGCGGCTCCGAGGGCTAATATCATAGCCGTAAAGCTGAGGCGGGCAAGGGATTATTATATCCGCCGTTTTCTTCTGCCGTCAGATAATCCTGATCTTTATGAAAGCACAGATTTTCTTCTGGGTGTAAAATATATCCTTGACAGTACAAAGCGTTTCAATATGCCTGTTGTAATAATGATAGGCATGGGGAGCAATACTGCGGCGCATGACGGGAATACCCTTTTTGAGGATTACATTTCATTTGTATCGGAAAGGGCGGGCTGTGCCTTTGTATGTGCTGGCGGCAATGAGGCTAATGCAAGGCACCATACGGCGGGCAATGTTTCAAAGGGCGGCAGCGACAGGATAAATATTAAAGTCGGGCGGCAGGGCGTTTCCTTCGGCACGATAATTTTTACTCCTGCATTTGATAAAATATCGGTCAGCGTGACTTCTCCTTCCGGTGAGATAATGGCAAGAAAGCCCTTTCGTGCAGGTCAGGAATATAAGGAAAAGTTTATCCTTGAAAATACAAAGATAATGCTGCGCTATTCACAAAGCGGGAACAATTCCATCTGGGTAGGTCTTGAGGACGCTACCGAGGGAATATGGGAAATAACATTGTTCGGGGATAATATAGTAAGCGGTGATTATCAGGCATGGCTGCCGATAAGCGGACAGGTAGACAGATCGGTGGAATTTATACAGCCTGTTTCCGAATATACCATAGTATTTCCCGCAACTGCGCTTAAAACGATTGTTACGGGCGCATATAACAGCTTTGACGGCAGTCTGTTCATTGAATCCTCATGGGGACCTACAAGGATAGGAAAGCCTGCGCCTGATTTTGCAGCGCCGGGGGTACAGGTCGGCGGGATATATCCGGAGGGCGTCGGTACAATGACAGGTACGAGCGTTTCGGCAGCGGTCACGGCAGGTGCGGCAGCACTTATGCTGGAATGGGGGATACTCAACGGCAATATGCCTAATATGAACGGCGAGGTAATAAAGAACCTGTTTATCGGCGGTGCAGTCCGTGACAGCAATCTTTATTACCCCAATGACAAATGGGGCTATGGGAAGCTTGATCTTTACGGCACGTTTGAATATCTTATCAACAGAGCATGATCTAAGGAGGCTTTTTATGAACAGCGGAACACTGAGAGTTTCGGTTTTTTCACCGACAAACGGCAGACCGTCGCCTGGTACAGCCGTAAGCATAAGAAACAGTGTGGGTGATATCATATATGCGGGTACAACGGACAGGGAAGGAAAGCTCCCTGAAATAACAATTCCTGCGCCGCCCGAGGAAATATCCCTTACTCCTCCGGGGTCGGGAAATGAATCGCCGGACAGACCGTACAGTCTGTGTGATCTTACAGCGGTCAGTGACAGCGGGAATATGACTGAGGTGACAGGGATACAGATATACAGTGATACATCTGCGCTTTTATCCGTTATCCTTCCGGGACAAAGCAGTGATATAAATATTCCTGCCCCGTCGATTTTGGGAGAAACAGAGGAAAAGATACCCGAAAATGAGGTAAAGCCCGTACCGCCTCCAACGGGTTCCGTTGTTCTGCCTCAGCCTGTTGTCCCCGAAACGATAATAGTTCATGACGGTGTACCGACTGACAGCAGCGCAAAGAATTATTATATCGGCTTTTCGGATTATATAAAGAATGTTGCCAGCTCGGAGATCTTTGCCACCTGGCCGAAGGAAGCGCTGAGGGCAAATATTATTGCCATTATTTCATTTACGCTCAATCGTGTATATACAGAATGGTACAGGGGAAAGGGATATAATTTCACTATAACAAGCTCTACAGCCTTTGACCAGTCATTTGTTTACGGAAGGAATATTTTCTCGGAGATATCTGAGATCGTTGATGAGATATTCAACCTGTATATCGTGCGTCAGGGAATTGATCAGCCGCTTTTTGCACAGTACTGTGACGGTATCCGTGTAAAGCGAAGCGGTTGGCTCAGTCAGTGGGGGTCAAAGGAGCTTGCGGACAGGGGACTTTCAGCCCTGAGTATTCTGCGGAACTATTACGGCAGGGGTATTTCGCTCAGGGCGGCGGACAAGGGGGAAGGCATACCTGTTTCATTCAGCGGGACGATATCAAGAGGGGCACGGGGGCAGAATGTCCGTGTCATACAAAGGCAGCTAAACAGGATAGCGGATAATTTTCCGCTGATACCAAAGCTTTCTGTTGACGGAATTTACGGTCCTAAGACAGCGGGATCCGTAAGGACGTTCCAGCAGATATTCAATATGCCGCAAAGCGGAACAGTGGATTTTGCAACATGGTACAGGATATCCGATGTTTATGTGGCTGTAACAGGGCTTAGCGGATAATACAGGAAAACGGACTGTTACACTTTTTATCATGTAACAGTCCGTTCAGGTTTTTTGTTTGATTTTTAGTTGAAGTTGATTTGCAGCCTGTAATTATTCCTTGCTGTCAGGGGTGCTTTCCTCTTTCTTCTCCGCTTCATCAACAGTTTTGTCCTCAGTTTGTACGGGCGGGTCATATTGACTCTCATCTTTTGTTTCAGTCGTTTCATTGACCTCGGCTTCACTGACCTCGGTTTCAGTGACTGCGGCTTCGGAGGACTCTGATCCGTTCCCGGACTTTTTTTCCTTGAAATCATCAGCAAAGAGGTCTTCTCTCCCTGTTTCCTCGTCATCCTCCTGATAGCATCTGTAAATGCTCTTTCTCTTTTTTGCGGGTTCGTTCCACATTATCATGTAGACAATGAAAAGAACAATGCCGGATCCGGTGACAAACATACCTGTAACAAGTCCCGGAGTATTATAGGTGAATACTATCTCCGAGGTCTGGTTTCCGGGTACTCTTACAGCCATAAATCCGATATTTGCCCTGACTGCTGAGACGGGTTCTCCGTTTACGGTAGCTGTCCAGCCTGTTTCAAACGGTACACTGAAAAATACAAGACGATCCATCTTATCAGCCTTGAATTTTGCCGAGAATCTGTTGTTCTCGAATTTCATATCCGTACAGGTCAGCTTTTTTCTTTCATTGCAGTCTTTGAAATACTGAGTTTCCGTGTAATCATAATCGGAAGTATCAGTTTTATGCTTTAAAATGCCCTTGTAATTCTTGACCTGATCCTTCGGCAGAACGATAGCTTTCAGAAGAAGCAGATGTCTGTCGGATTCAGTTACATCGTAATATTCATCCTCTGTTATGTATTCATCATATGTGAATCCGTAGGGGATGTAATACTGGTTCTCGAATACATCATATTTGTATTTCTTGAGCTTCCATTTCCAGCCGGGCATTTCATTATTTGAAGGTGATTTCTTGAAATGGTCGTTGTCCTTTGTGTAGTCGAACAGATATTTGACCGAAAGAAGGCTCCTTATGCCGTAAACATCTGTCTCGGGACGTGAGGCAACGTTTCTTTCAACTCCGACAGAATTATTGAAATCCATCAAAGAACCCGGTACAACGCTGTGGAACGCCTGTATAGTGGGTATCTGCCAGTACATTCCGACGTTATCCATGTCCTCATAGAAATCAGAACGGACGTTTGTGATATCAGGCAGGATCTTATTGAACTTGCCCTTTGTATTCATTACTACATCGTGGATACGGTCATATTTATAGTTTGCATTTGTAACGCCGACGCCGATAAGCACCGTAGAATAACCGACTATAAGTACCGAAAGGCATATAGCCGTTGCCCTTATAAACAGCTTTTTCTTTTTTCTGAATGTCAGCAGCAATGCAAGAGCTGCAAGTCCGACGAATGCTATAGCACACCATACCCAGAACCTGTCACTGTATTTTTCAAGACCAAGCTCATGATTGCTTGACTTGTCATCCCATGCGTCCTCGGGTATGAATCCGACAAGAGCGCAGATAATAAATGTGATAAGAAATGTTTTCAGCAAAGCGGGTCTGTAATCTGTATCCCTTCTGTCAAGGCACATGATCGTGGCAAGCACAAGCATCATTGTCAGCATATAGTACCATCTTGCGTAATATGAGAAATTCATTATCTGGAATATGCTGTTGAATATCGGAACGACCGCAACGATGAACAGGATAGGTATGAACTTTTTGAGCCACTTATTGGTTTTAAGAGAATAGAATGCAAATACTCCGACCATACTGAAAAGCGGAAGCCATCCTGCAACGCTTGCCCATTTTGCATTTGAATCAGGAGTGAAATTGGCATATGCAGGCATATCTGGCGGGAAGAAGAAGGTTTCGAGGATATGCAGATATCTCTGTTCATTGCTGAATACTATTGCGCCCCAGCCATGCGGGAAGTTGTTCAGACGTGAGTTCTGCATTACTGAAATAATTGCGGGTACCATGATTATTCCCGATGTCAGGAAGCCCACCATTATTTCAAACACAAGACGAACAAAATCAACTATCTTCATCCTGTAGCTTTTTGTAGCCATGCGGAAACACCAATAAATGAAGATGAATACTGCCTGACCGATAAAGAAATAATAGTTTACAGCAGCGGCGATGAATACGGATGCCGCAACAAATCCCTTGCGCTTGTCATAGATAAACAGATCAAATGCTGCAAGCATAAGGGGAAAGGTTATCATTGCTTCATGGAAATGGTTAAAGAAGATATTATATATGCCGAATCCGGAAAAAGCATATAAAAGTGCGCCGAACATTGCAAAGCGCTGTTCCTTTACATAACGTCTTAAAAAGAGATAAGCGCACATGGCTGCAAGTCCGAATTTGAGCATGAGCAGCGGCGCCATAAGATATGGTACTGCCTCGCTCGGGAACAGCATTGTAAGCCAGAAGAACGGACTTCCGAACATATAAAAGCTGTATGAGCCTATTATGTTTGCGCCAAGATCCGTTGTATAGCTCCAACCGGCGTTTCCATTGCGGACGCTGTCATGTATCATCTGATAGAAAGGTATCTGCTGTACATTAAAATCTCCGTAAAAGAAAAAATATCCTTTATTGAATATTATCCACGGCAAAAAGAACAAAAATGAAAGTCCGAATGCCCACAGAAAAGTCTGGAGACAATAGTTTTTTTTCACTTTTTGCAAAGAGCTTATATTGACCATTATATTCCTCCCTGTAATTATCTGTTAGGGGCATAGCTTAAACATAGCCCTGAATAATCATTTTATCATATATTTAATAAAAAATCTACAGTTAATTATAATTATAATCTGTTTCTGAAAGTTTTTTTCTGTATATTCAGCAAAAAAACAGCCGGAACGATCGGCTGTTTTATCTGCGAAATGTAAATGTAAAATTATTGAATCGAGCTGTCAAGATAATGTTCGAGTTCTTCCTCGTCTCTTCTCTGCTTTTCCTTGAAGATGAGAAACGCAGTAACCGCAGCAGTAACGGCAACGACACCTCCTATAACGGAAATAAGAACTGTAAACAGTGATTTACTCATAAAGTAAAACCTCCTTTTGGTTAATTTATCGGCACAAGTATCAGATCCGTTCTGTCAGAAAAACCGACAGCAGAGGTAAAACCTCCCACTGAGAACACCTTGGGTATATTATATATCTTTTTATCAAAAAAGTCAATCATTTTATAAAATATTTCCGCAGCTGATGTATAGCAGAAGCTTTAAAGCTTGAAAAAAACAAAAAGCAGGAAAAGATCCTGCTTTTCATTATATAATAATTTAAGCGAATTATGCACCGGCATTGAGCTTGCGGGCAAGAGAAGATTTCTTTCTTGCAGCTGTATTCTTCTTGAGGATACCCTTAGCAACAGCCTTGTCGATCTTTTTGATAGCAAGACGTACAGCCTGATCTTTGTCTGCAGCATTGCCTTCGATCGCAGCATTAGCCTTCTTGATATCTGTTCTCATAGCACTTGTGAAGTTTTTGTTGATTGCTGTTTTTGCAGCAATAACCTTTACACGCTTCTTCGCAGATTTAATGTTTGGCATAGTTCCACCCCCCTGACCTTCTTAATTGCGTACAGTTTATATTACCATTATTTCGATAAAAAAGCAAGTCTTTTTTAAAAATATTTTTAAAAATTTGAAATAAACCGAAAACAAGCCCTGTACAGCTGTAATATTATGCTTTTTTGACTCAATTCAGAAGCTTAGGAGGATTGCCCTCAATAGCAAAGGTCGCAAAATGACTTACACTGTGTCTTGAAAAATACAGCGCCTTGGATGCGGAATCATAAAGCTCCTCATATGACTGACCGTCATCGGGGTAAATGCTTATTCCAAGCTTTCCGCTGACAGAAACTGTTCCGTTTTCGTTTTCGTAGGTATTGCTCAGCACTTCAACAATGGAACGGGCTTTTTCCGTAAGCTTTGTCTTATTGCTCAGACCCTTGACAAATATGATAAACTTTGAACCGTCAACACGGCCTATGATATCGCTGTCACGGAAAAGCTCCCTGACATGACCGGCAGATTCTTTAAGAACGGCATTTGCAAACGCCTTTCCGAATTCCTTTTCGACAATATCAAACCCGCTTATCTCGACTACCATCAGAGCATGATTGCCTGATGCGCCCTCGTCGTAAAGGAAACTATTTATCTTGTTTTCAGCGGCAGTCTTATTATAAAGGCTGGTGATATAGTCGGTCCTGTCCTTTCTTGATTCATCTTCCTTTAATGTGGAACGTTCCTCGGATACATCTGCACAGACTGCCATTATCTTTGCGGGTACTCCCGCTGCATTCCTTATCGCAACAAAATGTATCCTGTTCCAGACGAAGGATTCTGTTCTTGAATCATAAATGCGGACAAGACATTCAGTATCATCGCTTTCCGAACGGGCAAAATTGATCTTTTCGATAAATTTCTTTACGTCATCGGAATGGAGGAGTCCTGTTGTACGGATATTCTTGATAAATTCAAAGCTTGGAGGCATATAGCCGTACATTTTTTCAAACGAGCCTGAAAACTTAACGCTGTCAAGTCTCGGTATCCATTCAAAGATAAATGATCTTGTCTGTTCAAGTATCTCATCATAAAGCTTATCGCTGATAACAAGCGAGCTTTTTCCGCCGGATTCAATTGCGGGAAGAGAATAATCGTCATCGGTCCTGTTTTTGAAAATATCCCTGAATTGATTGATGCTGAAAAATTCATTGTGATATATGCCGAAGGAAATGTCTGTTTTCTTGAGGAGCTGATTGATTATTTCCGTATCGGTATGGGCGGGAAGATAGGTATACATCCCAAGACCCGTAAAGCAGTCTATAAGATATCTGAGAATTTCCAGAGGGATAAGACCATCCGAAATATCTGCGATCAGAGATGAAGAAAACGTTACCCTGTTAAACAGATTTCTTGTAAAGATCTTGGTATTGATACTGTTCATACCGACATTATATACACCGATCTCAAATCCGCAGCTCTTGAGGAAATCTGTAAATTCCAGAACACTGCGTATATCCATCTGTGAGATCATATCCTGAGTAAGATTGATGCAGACATTCTTGCAGTTGATGGGATAGTATGTGAGGATATCTTCAAGCGCCTTGATAACGACCTGTCCGTCACTGCCGCTGAACATAGTTGTGACAGTAAGCATAGGCCGTCTGATATTTTCCGTTTCAAACTGATATATCTCGGAGAATATTCTTCTCAGGCTGTTAAGACTCAGTGCTGTGATATTGGTGCTTCCGTAAAGAGAAGCGTATATATCGTCAAAGTCATAGGATTCATCGTTTCCGACGGATGTTTCCATGACATCATATGAAACAATGCTGTTATTCATGCTGTCAACTGCCGGAATGAAAAACCTTTCAAAATTGATAACGTTATTATCAAGCTCTCTTTCGGTATTAAGTGTACTTAGCTCCCAGCTTTCCATCATATGCTCATTATAGAAAAGATACATATTCTTGCCGTTGATCTTTGCAATATCGACAGCCTTTGTGGCATTTGCAAAAAGCTCATCAAAGTTCTTTCCGTATCTGGGATAGCTTGTTACGCCTATACATGAGGATATTTCCGGATAGGTCGTATCATTGAATGTATATGACTTGTGGAGCTTTCTGAATATCTGATCCACAAGAATCACGGTTTCTTCTTTTTCCGGGCAGTCTTTTATAAATACGATAAAGTTATCGTCCTCGACCCTGCCTATGATATTATTATCACTGAAATTCTGACGAAGAATATCGCCTATATCCTTGAGTATCTCATTTCCGAAACGATATCCGGAGCGGCGGTTTATCGAACGGAAACCGTCAATATCTATAAGCATCATTGTATGCGAACCGCTTTTTCCCGTATTATTCAGGAAATCCTCGATCTCATTTCGCAGACCGTTGAAATTCCACAGACCTGTAATGGGATCCTTATCCGTCATTATCTCACCGAGGTTTGCGGTAACGGTACTGTAATTGAGCGTCTGTATGCTTGTATAAATCCTTACGATCTTATCATTTTCGCAGACAGGCACAACGGTGCATCTGACTGCAACATAAATATCTCCGCCAAGCTTCATCGGACATTCAAGGACTATCCTTTCATTTCCCTTTTTAAGCTCATTTTCGAGATGCTCCAGGCGGAATACCCGTCTGAATTTATTTTTATATTCATCTGCAATAATCTCACAGAAAAGCATTATTGCCTCGCTGTAATTCTTGGGGGAATAACCTAAAAGTGTACGGAAACTTCCCTTGTTTTCCACGCAGATATCCTTTACAAGATCAAATTCAAATACATAATCCGAAACACGGTTAAGGATCTCGCTGTCCTTTTTCCTTGTTTCAAGCATTTCTTTTTTCTGATTTTCTATTGTGCGGATGAGGTCGTCCCTGTCCATCTTGCGGTAGATGTCACGGCTTTCTCCCTCGTCCTGTTCATTGATGCGGTTTTCATTTCCCTTTGAAACACTGCTGTCGGCATGATTTACGTCGGCATATTCCTGAGCAAGCTTCTTGAATTCGCTTAGCGACGCCGAGAAGCAGTCCATCATTTCATCGGAAAACGCTCCGCAGGCGCCTGTCCTTATCATTTCAACAGCCTGATCGTGAGAAAACGCAGTCTTATACGGTCTGTCGCTTGTCAGAGCGTCATAGCAGTCTGCAACGGCGACTACCTGTGCCCATATCGGTATCTCATCGCCCTTCAGTCCGTCAGGATAGCCCATTCCGTCATATTTCTCATGATGATAACGGCAGATATCGTAGCAGTATGTAAAATACTCGTTCCTTTCAACGCTGTCAAGCTGATTTAGCAGATCACAGCCCTTTACGGTATGCTCCTTCATTATCCTGAATTCATCATATGTAAGCCTTCTCGGACTCAGCAGGATAGAATCAGGTATTGCGATCTTTCCGATATCATGAAGGGAAGAGGCAGAGGCTATAAGGTTGATCTTTTCCTCGGTCATCTTATATTTGGGGTATTTTACCGCAAGATGGCGCAGCATTACCTCGGTAAATTTCTTGATACGGTGAATATGCCTTCCCGATTCAACATCACGGTATTCAATAACCGTACTGAGAGTATCCAGCATATCATTGTTAATGGTATTGATCTTTTTCTGCTGAAGCTTGAGTGCTTTATTCTGTGACAGTATTTTTGCAGTCTGCCTTTGCACAAGATCCTCAAGCTCATTCTTATGTGAATAAAGCTCTACAAGGTTGGCGACCCTTTTCTGAATAACAAAAGGATTTACAGGTGAGGAGACCACATCGCTGAAATGCAGGTCAATATTCATCTGTTTCATGCGGGCACTGCTTTTGTTAAGTATCAGTATTATAGGTATATTATCAAAAACTTTAAGATTAGCCAAAGTTTTGACAATATCCTTGCTGAAATTTTTGGCAATACTTTCATTGATCAGAATTATGGAGATACTGCTTCTGTACTGCATCAGCAATTGAAAAGCCATTTCGCTTCCGCTGCACTGGAGTATCTCGAATTCAGAAGAAAAAATTTCGTGGATAATAGATTTATTCATCTCTATTGTATCCGCAAGCAGCAACTTTTTCAATATTATCCACCCCTCTCAGGTGATCCCTTTTTCACGGCGTTCTGCCGTAATTTATTTTTTTCCGGAAGTGTATTAAGACTGTGCAAAAAGCCCCTGTTATATCCGGAAACAAAGCATATTTCGCACTTTTCATAACGAAAAATTTCTATCTTTCATTATACACTCATTAAATGTATTTGTACACAGTTTTTTTGTATTTTTGTCAATTATTTAAATTGCAGCAATAATATTTTGTAGTCTTTTAACAAAGGATTGATAATGCATAATTCAAGTGACATTTTATCAGCCGCAATAAAATAAGTATCTGTACTGTTTTCATAAATAAGTCGGCAAAAACAATAAATGACATAAAAGAATATAGAAAAATACAGCCTTACCATTGAAAATTTGTGAAACGTTGTTTTGTTATGCGGCTTGAATATGCAGTAAAGATATGATATAATTGATGGGTATGTAAATAAAGGTGTATGCTTATGCATATTAAAATAGAGTTAAGGTGAAATAAGTGAACAGAGACAATAACAGGGATATTATCGCCGGCAGAAACCCGGTTGCCGAGGCACTGCGCTCCGGACGGTCTGTTGACTGCCTTTATATTGCAAAGGGCGAGCTGAACGGATCCGTAAAGGTCATTGCAGCTCTTGCAAGGGAAAAGAAAATACCTATAAAAGAAGTGGACAGGAAAAAACTTGATCAGATGACCGCAGGAAGTGCCCATCAGGGTGTTGCTGCCGCTGCATCATTGAAGGAATATGCAAGCGTTGACGATATTTTTGCTCTTGCACAAAAGCGGAATGAACCGCCTTTTATAATTGTCCTCGATGAAATAGAAGATCCTCATAATCTGGGCGCAATTATCCGTACTGCCGAATGTGCCGGCGCACATGGTATCATTATTCCAAAACGCCGTGCAGCAGGTCTGAGCTTTACAGTCGGAAAGGCAAGCGCAGGCGCTTATGAATATGTGCCGGTTGCAAGGGTGACAAATATTGCGGCTGCTATCGACGAGCTTAAAGAAAGAGGATGCTGGGTCTATGGCGCAGATATGGACGGTCAGACCTACTGCTCCTGTGATCTCAGGGGCGCTGCGGCTCTTGTTATCGGCTCCGAGGGACGGGGGCTTGGCAGACTTGTCCGTGAAAAATGCGATGCTGTACTTTCACTGCCGATGAAGGGACGCATAAATTCACTTAATGCTTCCGTTGCCGCAGGCATATTAATGTATGAGTTTTCAAGACAAAGATCAGATATCAGAAATTACGGGGAGGTGCAGTGATGTCACAAAATGATGAATTCAACAATAACGGTATTGAAGAAGAACAGACAGATAATATGACAGATGACGCTGCATCCGAAGAAGCGGAAGAGGAAACGATAGATTTTTCCGAGCTTGAGGATACTATAGATATTTCCGCCTTGATGAATGAAAAAAAGGAAGAGGAAGAGCCTGCCGAGGAACCTCCTGCCACCGGAATAGGGAAGATAAAAAAGGGCTTTCGCTCCATGTATGACAGCGTGGTAAAAATTCTTATGGTGCCTGAGGACAGCGATGCGCTGCTTGATGAGGACGAATATGACGGAGATATTTTTTCTGATGAAAACGAAAAGAAGTCCGCAGTAAAAAAAGCTGACAGCAAAACTCATAAAGAAAAAACTGATGATAATATTTCCGGAGCAGATAATGCTTCTGAAAATGACAGTCGTGAAGATGATGCTGATACATATAATGACTTCCAAAAGAAGAAGGGATTCTTTCAGTCTGCAATAAATTCAATTTTCGGAGATCCTGAGTATGAAGAGGTCCATACTCAGGGAGAAGAGGTAAAGCAGTCCGCCGATACTATTCAGATGGAAATAGACAATGAAAATACAGACAGCTCGGCGGATAAACCCGATCTCAGCCGATCAGAGACGGAAGCGAAGCCTGACGTACCGGCAGCTGATGCAAATATTAAACCCAAAAAGAGCAGACCATCTGTTAAAAATAAAAATAACGGTCATCCGGGAACTCTTGCATCTGCCTCACTGTACAGAACTCCGGAGGCTGCTGCCGATAAGCCAAAAGAAAAAGCAGTATATGATGATGTATCCGATGAACAGGAAACTGCTTTTGAAAGTATTTCCGATGAAGCGGAAAGACCTGCTCCCGCAGTAAATGCAAAGCAGGGTCTGCACTCGGAGATCACAATAGACGATATACTGAGAGCGAAAAATTCCGTTCCCGAAAGATCGTCAAAAACATATATGAGCGTAGCTGTTTCACCGGTCAGAAAAGAAAGTGAACAGACTGCTGCTGTTTCTGATAAAAAAGTCACGGACAAAAAGCCCGTTGTAAGCGCTGATGTACAGAAAAGAAAGCCTGTTGAGCATATCACTGATAAGGAACAGGCAAGGAAAAAAAGACCTGCCGATTCAGGTGAAAAAAAGATAACCGCAGCGGTCGGCACAAGTATTGAAAATGAAAAGCCGAAAAATAACAGAACAGCTGCTGCGGTCAGTGAAAACGTTCATAAATCAAAGCCTGTTAAAATAGTATCAGATCGGGAAAAGCCAAAAGCTCATAAGCCTTCTGACGTCGGTGAAAAAGCTCACAAGCCTGAGCCTGCCGATGATAGAGCCGATCAGAAGCAGCAGAAGTCAGCTGAAAATGTACGTCAGATCAGACCTGCCGTAAATGAACCAGACAAGCCTGATACCAAGGTACAAAAAACCGATACCGCCGATGAGCTGCCCGGCGGTGAGGGAGTAAAAATAGAGCCGTGGGCTCCCGAAAAGAAAAAGAAGAAGGCTGCCCGCAAGGATGATGCGGTAATATACAGAAGCGCCGAGGCAAATCCTTTGGTTGTAATGGCGGGCAAGTTTACGAATACATTGAAAGCGGAGTATGAAAATACCCGTAAGATAAGACAGGCGTCCGGTGCAGTTTCAGCCGCAGAAAGTACTCAGTCAGCGCCGATACGTCCTGCCGTACAGACAAAGCCTGAAACTATTGATGAAATAAAGAATAAACATTCAGGCTCCAGGCGCAATAATGCCGTAAAGGATGCGGACAAGCCTGTTAATATCAATAATGCAAAAAGAGATACTGTACAAAAAAAGCCTGTATCCAAAGCTGCAAAGGCTGATGAGAAGGAAAAGAAAAAATTCCATATCAAGGATATCTTTGATTATGAGGGCGACCGGTTCGACGAGGAGGAAGAAGAGGTCGAGGTAGGACCTGAGATCAGCGATTACACTAAAGAGGAAGATGCTGACGAGATAAAGGGCGATATTAACGAGAATTTCCGCAAGGTTTTTGTAAGGACAGGTATTCTTGCCTGCACATTTATTGCCTCAGCGATAACCGCTGTTGTTGCAAAGACTATGCCGTGGATATTCCTTAATATGCTCAAAAACGGCTGGCTTGTTTATTCCGCAGTAATGTTCCTGCTGTTTCTGGTATCCGTATATATTTCAAGATTCCCGCTTTTCAACGGATTTTTCTCGCTGAAAAAACTGCGCGGCAACAGTGATACTCCGATATCCGTTGCAGCTATTGCAGTAGCGTTACAATCAATTGTATCCCTTTTCCAGCCAAATGTATTTCTTAATGAAACCTATCATATATATGTTCCGCTGCTTATACTTTCGCTGCTGCTCAGCAGTCTTGGAAAGCTGCTTATTATCAGGAGGACGGCAGATAATTTCCGTTTCCTGAGAAGTGACAAGGCAAAATATGCCGGAAAGATATATACAAATATGCAGAATGCGGAAAGGTTTGTAAGCGGTCTGCCCTCACGCCGTCCGATAATAGCCTACAGCAAATATTCAAAATTCATGAGCAATTTCCTGCAGCTTTCATATGCTGCCGATCCTGTCGAGGAGCTTTCGGGAATACTTGCTCCGATATCTGCCGCCATATCACTTATTGCGTCTATATTATTTGGCGTCGTTACCAAAGATTTTGTCGGAGGAATATCATTCTTTGCAATGTCAACATGCATAACCATTCCGATGTGCAGCCTGCTTGCCATTAATATTCCTATGCTCAAGCTGTGCTCATCTGCAAACCGCAGCGGAGCAATGATAGTCGGATATGAAGCTGTAAAGCAGTTTTGTGATACGAATACAGTTATGTTTGAATCATCGGATCTGTATCCGAAGGGTACTATAGTTCTCAGCGGTATGAAGACACTGAATGAAAGCAAGCTGCGTGAAGCTATTTCCGCCGGCGCATCAATGACCTTTGCGGTAAACGGTCCTCTGACCCATGTTTTTGAAACGATCGTGCGCCAGTCCAAATATGATCTGCCCGAATATGAAAGCGTTTCATATGATGACGATATGGGTCTTTCAGGATGGTGCAACGGCAGCAGAATACTTATCGGAACAAGAGAGTTGTTCAAAAAGCATAATATCCGTCTGCCCGATGAATCCATTGAAACAAGATACAGGAAACGTGGAAATGAGATAATCTATATTTCCGTAGGCGGAGAGCTTGCCGTTATGTTCATCCTTACATATAAGGTTGATAAGGCGATTGCTCAGTCGCTCAGAGATCTTGAGGACAGCGGTGTAAGCTTCGTTGTTCGGACAATAGATCCGGTAGTTAATCAGAAGCATATTGCCGAAAAGTTCAGTCTTTATCCGAGATGCATAAGAGTACTTCCCGCAAATATAGGAAAAGTATGTCATGAGGAGCTTTCAGCTAAGGAAAAAACATCAAGAGCTTATCTTGTAACTAACGGAAAGCTTTCAGCATTTGCAAATGCCGTTGCCGGATGTATCCGTATCAAATCAACAGTCACTATTGCAAAGATAGTTCAGTATCTTGCAATAATAATCGGTTTTATACTTGTCACCGTTATCGCCTTTGTATCCGGTTTTGCAAAACTCGGCAGTGTCGAGCTGCTGTTCTATATCGGATTCTGGTGTGCTGCATTGATAATCGTATCCCTTGCAGCAAGAAAGCTTTCGTAATACTTTTGACAGGAGGATTCATATATGAAAGTTGCGCCTTCAATGTTAAGCTGTAATTTTGCGCTGATGGGTGAAGAAACAGAAAAAATAGAAAAGGCGGGCGCCGATCTCATTCATCTTGATGTAATGGACGGTCATTTTGTCCCCAACCTTACAATAGGTCCCGGCATAATAAAAGCGCTTCGCCCATATACAAAGCTTCCGTTTGACGTACATCTGATGATAAGCGATCCTCTCAGCTATATAGATGCTTTTGCCGATGCAGGCGCAGATATTATCACCTTCCATCTTGAGGCTGACAGCGATCCGGATGAAACAATTGAAAAAATCAAAAGCAGTGGTATTCTTCCCGGTATTGTAATAAAACCGAAAACTCCTGCCGAGGCAGTTTTCCCTTATCTTGACAAGGTATATATGGTGCTTGTTATGACGGTTGAACCGGGATTCGGAGGTCAGTCATTTATGTCTGACATGATGCCGAAGGTCGCTGCAATAAAGGAAGAAATAAGAAAGCGCAGCTCTGAGGTACTTATTGAGGTCGATGGCGGTATAACCGCAGATACAGCGTCTGTAGCCGCAAAAGCCGGCGCAGATATCTGCGTATCAGGAACAGGAGTATTCAAAGCGCCTGATCCTGCGAAAGCCATTTCATATATGCAGAGTCTTTAATGCAATAAAAAAATAATAACACCCAAAAAAGGGCTGCTGCACTATTTAAAGTGTAACAGCCCTCTTTGTATCTGTATTCATTTTTTTTAATTCAAACATCCCGTATACGCTTATCCCTTCAAAAACAATGACAGAATTTATGTCCTGAGAGATCTTTTTAGCCAGTCCGATCTGAGGGCATTGCCTGAAAGCATTTTATAATATTTATATACTGTATTCTTCAACCTTGTGCCAGAGTGGTTCTTCAACAACTGCAATGACCTTTATTCCTTCCGCAGTGTATTCTTCGCTTTGCAGTGCGCCTGCATTTCTCAGAACAGCAATAACTGAGGCTTTGTCAAATGGTATCATAAGCTCAAAGCGGCGCAGCTTGACAGGAAGGTTTTCCTCTATCCTGCGCAGCAGCTCCTCAATGCCGAAGCCTTCTTTTGCACATATGCGAACACTGTCCCTGCTTACGGGCAGATCATACGGATCGGGAACAAGATCACATTTATTGAATACTGTTATTATCGGTTTACCCTCGCAGCCAAGTTCGTTTAAAAGGGAGTTTGTGACCTCAAGGTGCAGCTTGTATTCCTCGCTTGAGGCGTCGCAGACATTCAGAATGATATCCGCAACTGCGGCTTCTTCAAGAGTGGATTTGAATGCCTCTACAAGATGGTGGGGGAGACGTCTTACAAGACCAACAGTATCTATCATCATTACCGATATACCGTCAGGCAGCTTCAAGGCTCTTGAAGTTGGGTCAAGGGTTGCAAA
>DEHG01000042.1:20113-21435 GCA_002351795.1 Ruminococcaceae bacterium UBA2806
GATTTACCTGCATTAGTATATCCGACTATAGCGACTGTAATGATCCCGTCCTTTTTTCTGCGGGAACGCAGTCTGTCACGCCTGTCCTTCATATCGGAAAGAGCTTCCTTCAGCGCTTCGATCCTGCGGCGTATATGACGTTTATCCGTTTCAAGCTTTGTTTCGCCGGGGCCTCTTGTGCCTACGCCGCCGCCGAGACGTGACATTTCTTTTCCCTTGCCTGAAAGACGGGGGAGAAGGTATTTAAGCTGGGCAAGCTCGACCTGCAGCTTGCCTTCATTTGTTTTTGCCCGGATCGCAAAAATATCAAGAATGAGCATGGTGCGGTCAATTGTGCGGGTATCGGTAGCAGCTTCGATATTTCGTATCTGTGTAGGCGTAAGCTCCATATCAAAGACGATGAAATCAATATCGTTTTCAGAACAGAATACCATTATTTCGTCAAGTCTGCCGGATCCTATCGCCGTTGCGCCGTCAGGTTTTTCACGCTTCTGAGTCATGCTTGCGACAGGCTCGGCGCCTGCGCTTTCCACAAGTTCATACAGCTCCGCCATAGACGCCTCCGAGTCATATTCACCCGTATCTATTCCGACTAAAAGCGCTCTTTGTATTTTTTCGCTGTTATCATATAATTCCATTGCATATCACCTTGTTAAGCAGTTGTTTTTTATTATCATATCATACTTATTATCCAAAGTAAAGAATACTGTATGCAAATCATTTATTATTGATCGCAGCAGATCTGCTGCTGTTAATATAAACACATAAAATCATTTGTCTCTATTGATTTTTCCTTTGTATATGGTATAATTAAGGAAATGCTGATCTGTGGACAGTTCAGTGTTCGTACCGTGGGCGGTGCTTTGCGGTATGTAATAACGGGTATCCTTGGAAAGATGTTTCATGGATAGTTCATATTTTAACGGAGGGATGATAATGGAAAGAAAACAGATCAAGGAATGGGGCAAAAACGCATTCAAGGCAAATTACTGGCCATGTGTTGCGGTCGCCTTTATTATGTCAATTGTAGCAGGAGGAAGCGGCGGCAGCTTATCCTTCAGGTTTAACGGAAACAGCAATGAAATTGATGCTTCGGAGTTCGGAGCCTTGATGGATAATCCCGATGTAGGGAAAATGCTTATGATAATGATACCGATAATTGTTTCTATTGCCATTGCTGCGATCGCTATAGGTATTGTTATCAGAGTTTTTCTTGTCAATCCGCTGTTGGTAGGCACTCAGTTCTTTTTCCGCATAAATACGGCTTCAAAAGCAAGCTTTGATCTTATAGGAGCAGGTTTCAATAAGCTTATGTATATGAG
>DEHG01000042.1:21573-26541 GCA_002351795.1 Ruminococcaceae bacterium UBA2806
AAATGATGGACGGTCATAAGATGGAGGCGTTTGTTCTTGACCTTTCGTTTATCGGATGGCATTTGCTCGGTATTCTTACACTTGGCATACTTGAGATTTTTTATGTTCTTCCGTACCAGTACAACACAAATGCAGCATTTTATGAATCATTGAAGGGAAAAACAATGCCAGCAGGTCAGGCTGTAATGTGATTTTTTGTTTACTCGACAAATAACTGTTGAAATCCGGATCTTAATGTGGTATAATAGCTGTACACGCTATGACGAAGGAAAGTAAATGTATTGTTTTTTCTGCAGAGAGTCCGTTCAAGGCTGTGAGACGGATGAAAAAAGTGCATCGAAGTTCCCTTCCGAGCGGCACGGCTGAATTGATGTCATATTAGGCCGTGACGGCAGACTTCCGTTATAGTCATATGAGTGTTTGCAGATAATTGCAAAAATCAGGGTGGTACCGCGGAAATAATATTTCGTCCCTGTACGGCTTTGGGCTGTACAGGGATTTTTGTTTTATTAAAACCTACAGCTGAAACAGAAGGCTGAAATTTTAACAGGAGGTATAGAAAAGTGGATGAAAGGATTCAGAAACTAAAGGAAAGGTTTGAGAAGGAGATCTCCGAAAAAAAGGATCTGTCCGATATTGACAGTATAAGAGTATCTTATCTCGGAAAAAAGGGCAGTATAACAGCTCTTCTCAAGGGTATGAAGGAGCTTGACGCCGAAAACAGAAAGGTTTTTGGTGCAGATGTAAATAAGCTCAAGGAATATGCTGCAAAACGCATTGAAGCCCGAATGGAGGAATTCAGGCGCAGACAGATCGAGCTTGAAATAGCTTCAATGCCGAAATTCGATATCACTGCGCCCGCTGCAAAAACAATGGGTTCATATCACCCGATAACCCTTGTGCAAAGACAGTGCGAAACCATTTTTAAATCAATGGGCTTTACAGTGGAGGATTATCCTGAGGTCGTTACCGATTACGAATGTTTTGAATCGGTAAACATTCCTAAGCATCACCCCGCAAGAGATATGCAGGATACGTATTATCTTGAAAACGGTCAGCTGCTCAAATCCCAGACCTCAGCCGCACAGAATGCGATACTCAGAAAATACGGTCCTGCCCTTAAAGAAAAAGGCGTTCCGATAAAGGCGATTTTCCCCGGAAGATGCTTCCGCAATGAGGCTACCGATGCAAGCCATGAAAACACATTCTTCCAGATGGAAGGTATGATGGTCGATAAGAATATATCTATCTCCAATCTTATTTATTTTATGAAAACAATGCTGTCTGAGGTTTTCCGCAAGGATATAAAGGTACGTCTGCGTCCCGGATTTTTCCCGTTTGTGGAACCCGGATTTGAGCTTGATATAAGCTGCCTTATCTGCGGCGGAAAGGGCTGTCCTTCATGCAAGCACAGCGGCTGGCTTGAACTGTGTCCCTGCGGCATGATACACCCGAACGTCCTGCGTGAGGGCGGTATTGACCCCGATGAATATACAGGATTTGCTTTCGGTCTTGGTCTTACAAGACTTGCAATGATGAAATACGGGATCAAGGATATCAGAGATCTTAACAGCGGCAGTCTGAAGGTGCTGTCACAGTTTACGGATGATGAATAAGGGAGGACAGACAAATGTTTTTATCAATGAATTGGATCTGCGATTTCGTGGATCTTGAAGGTCTTGATAAGGTAGACCTTATACACAGATTTTCTCTTTCAACCGCTGAAGTTGAAAATGAGATATTTTTCAAGGGCAGCGATCTTAAAGGTGTTGTTGTTGCTGAAATAAAATCAGTTGAAGAACACCCCGAGTCAAAGAAGCTTCATCTTCTCAAGGTCGATACGGGCAAGGAGGAGCTTACGGATGTTGTCTGCGGCGCACCGAATGTCAGAGTCGGCATGAAAACAGCCTTTGCACAGATAGGCGCACAGATAGGCGATATCACTATATCCCCGAGAAAGCTTGCAGGCTATACTTCATACGGTATGTGCTGCAGTGAATCCGAGATAGGTCTTTCGGACGATCATTCCGGCATTATGGAGATAACGGATGATATACCTAACGGAACCGATATCAAGGATGTTTATGATATAGATGATATCGTATTTGAAGTCGATAATAAATCGCTTACAAACCGTCCCGACCTCTGGGGTCATTACGGCATTGCAAGAGAATTTGCAGCCCTTGCCGGCAGACCTCTCAGAGAAATGGAAACGGATGATCTTACAGTATATTCAGAGCTTCCGCCTGTTGATCTGAAGATCGAGGATCACCTCTGCAAGCGTTACAGCAGTATAAAGGTGGAGAATATCAGCCGTACTGTAAGCCCCGTTAATATCCGCATAAGGCTTTTCTACTGCGGAATGAGAGCCATAAATTTCCTTGCCGACCTTACAAACTATCTCATGCTTGAAATGGGTCAGCCAATGCATGCATTTGACGCAAGACGTGTCGATAAGATAAGAATAAAGCGTTTCCCGGAGCCTTTCAAATTTACAACACTTGATGAGGTGGAAAGAAATATTGACGAAAACACCCTTATGATCTGCAATGATAATACCCCCGTTGCAATTGCAGGCATAATGGGCGGCTTTGACAGTGAGATCAAAGAGGATACGACAACACTTGCGCTGGAGTCCGCAAACTTTGACGCCGCTTGTATCCGCAAATCAACTGTAAGACTTTCACATAGAACAGACGCTTCCATGCGTTATGAAAAAAGCCTTGATCCGGAAATGACAGTTCCCGCTATCGGCAGGTTCCTTTATCTTCTGAAAAAATATGACGGCGGCGTAAAGGTCGTTTCATCTCTGACGGATGAATATGCAGAGAAATTCCCGCCTGTTACAATAGATTTTGATCAGGCCTTTGTTGACAGATATACTGGCATAAAGATAGACGGCGATACTATAATAAAGACTCTTTGCGGTCTTGGCTTCAAGGCTGAAAGAGACGGGGATAATTTCAGAGTTGACGTTCCCTCATGGAGAATCACAAAGGATGTTACCATGAAGGCGGATATTATCGAGGAGATAACAAGAATTTACGGCTATGATAATTTTGATGTCCATACAGCTCTTTCTCCGCTTTATCCGATAAGGGAAACAGAAACAAAAACAGATGAGGAAAAGATAAAGGATCTTCTTGTAAAGCGTTTCAGCCTTCATGAGGTTCATTCCTATGTATGGGTATATAATGATGAGCAGAAGGCTCTCGGCATACCCGTTGAGGAAAATATCAAGCTTGCAAATGCAACAAACCCGAATATTGAAACTCTGAGAAGATCAATGATACCCACACAGCTTTGTCAGGTGCGTACAAATGTTTCCTATTCAAATGATTTCGGCATTTTCGAGATTGGCAGAGTTGTAAAGGGCGTTGACGATAATAACCTTTGCATTGAAAAGAAAATGCTCGGCATAACTCTTTTCAGCAAGACAAACAGCATCAAGGATCAGTATTTCCGTCTGCGTGATATGCTTGCGGCTATTGCAGATGATGTAAAGCACCGTGAGCTTAGCTTTGTTACAACGGAGGCAGAGCATTGCTATGAGCATCCTGTAAATTACAATCGTATCCTTATCGACGGAACGGATATCGGTTATATTGCTATGGTACATCCGACTGTCGGGAAAAACATTGATAAGAAGGGTAATGTTGTATTTGCTGAAATTGATGTCGATAAGTTTGCATCAGTTTCTGTTAATGCGCTTGTATATGACGAGCCTTCAAAGTATCCTGCAATAGAATATGACCTCAGTCTTGATCTGCCGTCAGATACAATGTACTGTGATCTTATATCCTGCTGGGAGGATGACGGAACGGATCTGCTTAAAAATGTAAGTGTCGTTGACACCTATGATACAGAGCTTGTGCATAGAATAACAGTCAGGTTTGAATTTGTATCCGCCGACAGGACGCTTTCATCAGCTGAGGTCCAGGAAATTATTGACAGGATCACAGCAAATCTTACAAAGATCGGCGTAAGGATAAAAACCGCCTGAGTTAAGGAATGTCCTTATATAATATTTATATAAATTTACTCTGTCAGTTGTGCAAAACGTATATAATTTAAAAAATGACTTGTAATTTTATAAAAGATGTGTTAAAATAAACTATGTTACTTTGGAGGTGATATAGATGCGTAATGAGGTTACAGATAAAACAATTATTTTTTCGTTGAATGATAACCGTGATGAATCCGTAAAGGCAATACTGACAACAGTTTATAAGGCGCTCGAATATAAGGGATATAATCCTATCAATCAGCTTGTTGGATATATTCTTTCAGAGGATCCGACCTATATCACCACGCATAATAATGCCCGCAGTCTGATCAGTAAGATCGACAGGGACGATCTTCTTGAGATATTGCTCAAGAATTATCTTAACGTATAATTGCGCTTGGCGCTGCGGCGGACCATTTCCGCCGCTTTGTTTTTGTGATTGATTATTGTTGTTATTTCTCCGGATGACAGCGGCTGATCAATGACAGCTATTCACAAAAGGAGGTCACATCTATGGCAGAGAATAAAGGCAGATTTTTCTCTTATAAGGGCAAGCCGCTTGTAAGAAGCGGAGATCTTTTGTATTATGGCGATATGAGGGATAATTATGTTGTCAGGATACAGATAAGATCAAAAAAGGGATTTGCTCCCGCTAATGAAACGGATTCCGAAGGAAAGCCTGTAAAGCAGCTTATGATGGCTGATAAAGCTTTCGTTCAGCTTGTAAACACCGATATAAGCGTAAGCCCTCAGAAGGCAATTGTAAAATCCGGTGAGCAGCCCAGTCTGTTTGACGCAATAGACATAGGTTATGTATGGCTGCAGCAGGCATTAAGAAACTGAAAAAAATGAAGAGCTGCCGCACTCTGAAAAAGGTGCGGCAGCTCAATTTTTTTAGCGGGAATCAGTCTTTTTGATCGGGGCTGTTATAGTATGTGTCTTCTGCTGCATAGCGGTTGCCG
>DEHG01000042.1:26600-29503 GCA_002351795.1 Ruminococcaceae bacterium UBA2806
CCTTGCCGTAATCGAATTCATCATCATCAGCACCGTAAGCGGGGGCGGGGGAGAAGCTGCCGCCCTGATAGAAAGGATCATTATTATCATAACCGGAATAAGAGTTGTAGGTGTCATAAGTGTTTGAGTTTGAATTATTATTGTTTAACAGTCCCTCTTCCGCCAACTGCTTGTCAGCGTCATAATTATGCGGTTTCGGTTTTGCAAGCTTTCCGTGATTATAGAAGTACTTCTTTTCGGTCTGAAAACGTCCCCATATCGTAAATCTTACAAAAGAAATTATAAATCCAATGCATATAATGCTGATCAATACCATGGGAAAAGTAAAGAAACTATCGGGTGAGTCCGGAGTCTCAGGAACAAAGAAATTATCGAACGGGTTATCAGGATTGTAATGTATGGGAACGGTTGCGCCGGGTTCGATAATATTTTTGTAGTCGTTTACAGCTGCGGTGTATGTGATCTCGTTTACAGTAAATTCGCATTGCAGATCGTAGACATATACGGTTATGCCCTTATAGGCTTCGGAGTGACCCTCAAAAATCGGTTTCGGCTCAACATATTTTACAACAGCCTCTGTTACGGGAGTATTATTTGCCCGTATATTTTGAATTATTGCAGTAACAGGACCGTTCCAGATGAAGAACATAATAGCTGAATTAAGGATAATGAAGATCAGACCAATGATTATGTGATTTTTAGCAAGTACAGGCGTCCGGTATACCAATTGATCAAGGTAGAGGTTAATTTCCACTTTCCTTGAATAATAGTCATGATAATCGAGTACAGATACAAATCTTTTTGGATGCATTTTTGTCTCCTTTTAAAAGGGCTGCTGATTGCTTGTGTCATCAGGGCCTCTGTAGAAATCCGAATTTCCGCCGCCGAATTGCTGCTGATTGTCAGGCGTTTCGGGACCTTTGTAGAATTCAAATGGACTGTCATTCGTTTTTTCAAACATCTTGGCTGCGGTAGGATTGCCGCCCTTAGTATACTCATTAATATAATCTATGTAATCAGGTTCTGTCTTTACATAACCGTATTTCATATATTTGTAAAGCAAAGCTATTGCAGCGCCGAATAACAGAATTGTAAAGATAGTTCTTACTATAATAGTTGTGTAAGATCCCCCGCTTATTTCTACAACATGATCGGAAGGAACCGAAGGATTATAATATACAGAGAATGTTTTTACTTTTGATTCATGGTATGTATCCACGACCTTGGTTGCGTCATATTCAACACCGTCAACTTCATATTTTCCGATAAGCTTATAGTCGTGGTTTGTGCTGCGTGAACTGTGTACCGTGATCATTTTAACATCAAGAACTTTTGCAGTAGCAGGAGTATATGAGTTTATTAACGCCTGTCTTGAAAACGTCATTATAGTGCTTATAACTGTGATAAGTATTATTACAGCGCATATGCCAATGAGAATACCGCCGATAGGCTTGTGGTTATCCCTGATAATGGGATGATTTTCAATAAAGCGGTCGATCTTATTTTTAAATTCACGATTCTGTTTTTCATGATAAAGCGGATCGTTGTATTCCGGACGATTTTTGTATAGCATTGTAATTCTCCTTATCTAAGTTGTAGTTTATATTGCAGCGACATTCTGGCTGACATTGCTGACTTTTGTAACAGATGAAAAAGCCTTTCCGTCAGATCAGCCTTAAACTGAAAGCAGCGTTTTGCAGGATTGAGCTTCCCAGGCTCAGAAGTTGTTATCATCTGTGGGTTCATCCGGACTTTTGTAAAATTCAAAGGTACTTCCGTATTGCTGCTCGTACTGTCTTGCTGCTGCCGGATTTCCGCCCTGAGTATATTCGTGTATGTAATCCTCGGCAGTAGGTTTCTCTGAGGGACGGCTGTTAAGCAAAGCAGCGTATTTTTTCGAATAATCTGGTTCATTACGCTTGAAAAGAGCATTTCTTCTTTCGGCACGTCTGGCTAAATGCCCTTTGGGTGTACTAACGGGCTTATCAAGACTCAGCTCGGCAGGGTTTATCTCACGGTCAAAAAGCGTTCCTGCACGTTCCGTCGTATCTCCGCCGTATTCCTCGTAGGAACGATATCTCGATTCTATATCAATATCCGTTTGGTTTATTTTCATCCTGCTGCCGAAGATTATTGCTGCAAAGCCTGCAACAATAATTCCCAGTGCGATCATATTTGCAGCAAATGATGTTCCTCTTCCCGGACTTTTTATAATTGTACCCGGATCATTGGGGTCATAGTAAACGGGGATAGTATCGCCTTCCTGCACGGTTGCGGGATAATCGTCAAAAGTTACGTTATAATCCTTATCATCGACAGTATAATGTCCCTTGACATATTTTTTATAATGTCTGCCCTCCCTTACGGAATCGACAGAATCCACAGTAGCAGCTACCTCGGTATACACGCTTTTTAAATTTTCACGTTCTCCGTTTGCGATTGCAAACCTGATAGTCAGACACAGTCCTATGATTATAAGAATTGCGCCGACAAAATACAATATTATCGTGATAGGTGGGGTTTGGGTTTTTTTCATTTTTTGCCTCCGTTCTTTTCTGTGAAAATTACGGTTTTCTTTAGGGATCCGGGTTCACGGTCTGTCGCCGCCGAACTCGTTTATAATTACATTAAAGAAAAATCTGAGCCGGAAAGTTTTTTTCTATTAAATTGATTTTATCATAAATTAAGGATTTCGTCAATGAATAAAAACAATACCATAATAATAAACAATGATGATAATATCAAATACAGCATTATGTAGAAAAATTCAAAAGTCAATAAAATTATTTTACTTTTATACATTAATGTGTTATAATATACAAGTATTTGTCAAAAGGCAACCTCTAAAAACCTTTCCATACAATCAACAATGGAATAGGAAAGTGAGGGTTCGTGGGGCTTTG
>DEHG01000042.1:29554-31795 GCA_002351795.1 Ruminococcaceae bacterium UBA2806
ACAAGTTTTTAGAGATGCCCAAAAGACAGATCATATAAAATTCTTTTCAGGAGTGTGAAAAATGGATATACTGGAAATCAGCGTATTTATCGTTTATTTGCTTTTCATGCTTGGAGTAGGAATATTCTTCTTCATAAAAAGCAAAAACAACGGCGGTGAGAAAACCTATTTTCTCGGCGGCAGACAGATGGGTCCATGGGTATCTGCATTATCTGCGGGCGCATCGGATATGAGCGCATGGGTTCTGATGGGACTACCGACCTCTATCTATGCACTGGGACTTGGACAGGTGTGGATACCTGTAGGTCTTGCGATCGGTTATACACTGAGCTGGATTTTTGAAGCACCGAGACTCAGACGTTTTTCTATCGTGGCAAATGACTCCATAACTATCCCGCAGTATCTTACAAACAGATTTCTTGCAAAATCAAAGGCTTTGCAGATACTTTGTGCGATAGTATTCCTGCTTGCCTATACGGTTTATTCCGCTTCAAGTCTGAAAGCCTGCGGAACACTTTTCAATACGGTCATAGGTATTGATGCTACCCTTGCAATGTGGATAGCTGCTGTTATCATAGTCGGCTATACCTTCCTCGGCGGTTTTTCAGCTGTTTGCTGGACTGACTTTTTCCAGGGAATGCTTATTTTTGCAGGAATGCTCATAGCACCCGTATTTGCTATGGGAATGCTTGATCCCGCAACAATGACCGACCCTGTAAGCGTTAATCCCAATTACTGGAATGTATTTACAAGCTGGCAGGATATAGTATCAGGTCTTGCATGGGGTCTGGGATATTTCGGAATGCCGCATATCATAATCCGCTTTATGTCGATACGTTCTCAGAGGGATCTGAAAAAGTCAGCAATAATCGGTATTACATGGACAGCCTTTATCGTATTCTTTGCGGCAGTCATAGGTGTTATAGGACTTATGTATCTTGGCTTTGATAAGGATATCAGCGATAATTCACTTGTATTCATCACAATGGTAAGAAAGATATTCCCCGGACTTATGTCAGGCGTTCTGCTTTCAGCAGTGCTTGCAGCGTCAATGAGTACTGCCGACAGTCAGCTTCTTTCTGCGTCGTCATCCTTTGCAAGCGACGTATATAAGCCCGTTATCCGCAAGAACAAGGCAAGCGATAAGGAAATGCAGTGGGTAGGACGTTTTGTTGTTCTTGGAGTTGCAGCAATTGCTCTTATTATAGCTTCAAGTCCTGATTCAGGTTCTATAATGTCGCTGGTATCAAATGCATGGGCATTGTTCGGTGCGGCGATAGGTCCGTCCATATTACTCAGTCTGTACTGGAGACGTTTCAGCTTTGCGGGCGCAGTTGCAGGTATTTCCTGCGGCGCAGTTGCAGACATTCTCTGGCTTGTACTGTTCAATACAGATAAGGCGCTTGTATACAATACTCAGGTTTATGAGCTGTTCCCGGGCTTTGTTATAGGAATGTTGGCAGCTGTTATTGTAACGCTTATCACAAAGGAGCCTGACAAGGCTGTTGAAACACTTTTTGACAGTGCGGTTTCCTATGATGATAATGCTGAAAATAAAGCTGCGGCTGACGAAAAGAAGATGGATACCAAAAAGAAAAAAGCTGATGCAAAGGCAAAAGCGTAAATTTTAGAATCAAGTAAACACTGAATAAATAGGTTTCTGAGATTTGGAGCCAACCGAAAATGGCGGAATGTGGGGCTTCGCTCCAAACGCAAATTAATGAATTAATAATTGTTTCCTTAAAGATCATCCCGGATGAGACGTGAAAGCATCTCATCCGGGATATATTTTTCAGTATCAAAAACCTGATTTATTTAACTGTTGCTGTAAAGTATTTCTTTTCTATCTTTCCGCTGCTGTCCTTAACATCAATGCGGATATTATATGACCCCGCAGCAGTCGGCTTGAAACGTGCGCTTGCTTTGTCAGTGAATTTTTCGCCAAGGAGCTTCCAGTTTGTATTTGTTGCCCTCTTGAAATAGAAGGAGTATCTGTAATCGCCCTTGCCGCCGACAGCCTTGCCGATCATGGGAATTGCTGTACCGAGTTTTATCTTTTCTCTGCCGACAACGGAAACGTTTGTAAGCTCAAGCTCCTTTACTGCTTTAACCGTAAAGAGCTTTTCAGCTGTTTCGCCTGTGCTGTCTTTTATAACTACCTTGATATCATAGCTTGCTTCCGAAGTTGGCGCAAAAGCAGCGCTTGAATTTGTACCCCATTCTGTGCCGAGGGTCTTCCAT
>DEHG01000006.1 GCA_002351795.1 Ruminococcaceae bacterium UBA2806
AGGCTGATGAAACGCAGATAGCAGCAATAACAGGAATGACGGTAAGGATAAACGGGAAAACAACACTGAAATGTGTCGGCAAAAATCCCCGTCTTTCACAGGCGAAAAGTAAGAATGATAAGAATATCGCAGGATTGCTTAATTCTGTGGAGGTCGGAAAAATAAGCGTTCATTCATATATGAATTCTTCTGCTTTCACTATCGGAGAGAATGATGCCGAGGTCGCAAGCCTTGAATTTGCTTCTCAGGACGATACGGATGCTGAATTTCACGGCAGTATTCTTATTGACATCACAGCTGACGAGGTGCAGAAAACCACAAGTGGTGTTTTTTGTTTTATATATTATAGATACTTGTTTATTATGTTTTCTAATTGTCCTGCGATATCCTTGAAATCTCTGTCGAGATCAATGACCTCTATTCCGACACGGTTACTTCCTATCAGCACACTGCTGCCATCAGGAAGGTTGTCTTCCGATGTTTTAGCATAAAGCAAGAGACCTGAGACCTTTCCGGTGTTTTCTGTATCCATGTTTTTGACATAGGAAAATATCTGATATAAATGAGCAGAACGATAGGTGCTTTTATAGTTTTCTGCCATGATGCTTGTATAGTATTTTGTGTCTATGATAAGCGTTTTGTCACCGCTTTGCAGGGTGATGTCCGTCTGCATTTTCGGCAGGAATTTTATCATGGAGCTTTCCTGTCCGTCGGTGATATTCCAGTCTATCTTTGGCGCTTTCGGGTTCAGTTCCTTGTGGTGCTGCTTGTAGTATTCCATAACAAAACGCTGGAAAAGCATTTCCATATGTTCATCTGAAAATGACAGCAGCTTGAATTCTCCCTTTTCTGTCGTTTGCAGCAAGCCTTTAAGTGTAAGATGACAGATATTCAGAAGCAGCTCATAGTTTTTGTTGCTGCGCTGATAGATAAGCTGATTCCATTTGATATGATCTGTTTGTATCAGGTCGATATTTCCGAAAAAGAGCAGGAGCTTTTTCAGTGCCTGCTTTTGCTTGATGTCAACATCATTTGTGCGTACAAGGCGGTATATGGTCGTTTTCAGTATCTGATTATAGATATTGTTTTCCGAAAAGTTATCATATTCACAGGAAACCTGACGGCTGCACTGCGCTTTCAATCTGACAGTACCGGACATATTCAGCTTGCCGCGCATAACAGACAGCTCATCCTGCACGGGAACATATTCACGGTAAAGTCCCTGTTTGAGCTGTCGGGCAGCACCCTTTGCAAGAATGGCGGCAAAGAGGTCATATATTTTATCAAACTCCTCCGCAGCCACTCTTTCATAATCCTTCTGTTTGAGCGTCTGGAAGGCGTATGACAGCATATAATAAATGTTCTTTATCAGAATACCTTTATCATTCGTCATAAGGCTCACCTATTGTATGATACAGCTTTTCCTTCCACTTGGAGCATTCGGCTTCGTTGTCGAACCAGTATTCCTCTATCAGCGGAATGATCTCATATTCCACAACATTCTTTACCCACTCGTCATTGATAATGCTGATATCCTCAGAAGTAAAATAGCTGTGACCGATCTCAAAACCGCTGCCGAGTGCGCTGTCGTTTTTTATTGCCTTGTTCACCTCTTTGATCCTGTCGATCACGCTATGGTAAAGCGGACAGTCAATTTCATTTGCATAGTCTGCAAAACCGTTTTCATCTGCTTTTTCAAAAGCCGGATGCATAGTATAGAAGCTGAAACGCCGGCGCAGAGCATAGTCTATCATGGCAAGGCTGCGGTCAGCGGTATTCATCATGCCGATGATATGCAGATTTTCAGGTATGTAAAACGGTTCATTTCCGTATATCAGTTCAATTTGATGATCTTCACATCTTTTATCACTTTCGATAAGCATAAGAAGCTCACCGAAGATCTTGCTGAGATTGCCCCTGTTGATCTCGTCAATGATGAAATAATAATCATTATCAGGTTCATTTTTTGCCTCTTCACAGAAGCGATAGAACACACCCTCCTGCAAAACAAATCCGCCTTCATCGTCAGGGCGGTATCCCATAATAAAATCCTCGTATGAATAGCTCTGGTGGAACTGCACCATGCACACACGGTCAATATCCTTTTCGCCCATCAAAGACCATGCAAGACGTTTTGCACAGTATGTCTTGCCGACACCCGGTGCACCCTGCAAGATGATGTTTTTCTTCCTTTTCAGCAGTGCTGTGAGCTTGTCATATTCCTTTTCACTCATGAATACATCGGAGAGGAAGTCTTCTTTTGTGTATGTATCGTCTGTTTCAGGAGATATACTTTGAGTATCGGTATCGCTGCTTTCTTGTGCTTGATTTGCGATATGATCGCTCTGCCCGTATTGGATTCTGTTCCACTCTTCTATAAGCCATTTTGCCGCATCCGGTTTAATTGATATTCCCGACCCTTGCGGGCTCCACTGCTGCTCAGGAAATTTCTCTTTTAATAAATCCTGTGATATCAAAGGTTCTGTATGATAGTCTAAGAATCCGGTAATGCAAATATCAACAATGCGCAGGTTGTTGTTACTTATAATTCCGTCATCATATTCGTCTATGTATGAGTCACTAACCGCGTAACCGGTTGCTATGATTCCTTTGGGATTTTGTCCAAGTCGTATGATAAATATTCTATCTCCTGTTTTTATGTTTTTCGACACACATCTCCATGTATCAGAATATGCACCTTGTTTTTTGGTATTTGAAATCACTGTATTGTAGTCATAAGGTTTTTCTACATTTTCCCAATCATAGTTTTTGGGATTCCATGCAAGAAGCCAAGTGTTTATTACATCTGATTCTTCATCGTTATTTGTACTCTGTTCGGGTTTACTTTCAGGTGACTGTTGCGCTGTTTCTTTTTCATCTTTATAAAACCTGCTAACATAAAATCCGAAATCTATAGTAAATGTTCTCAATTCATCATCACTATAACAGTTATCGTCAAGATACGAATGGAGCATCTGTATTATACTTTCATCATTAATTAACACAGAACGAATCTCATCATACATAGCATAAGTTTCAATTACATTCTTTTCTGCGTAACCCTTTTTGATCTTATGCTCGGAAAGAAAAGTCTCAGATACCTTCTTTATTTCCGAATATTTGTAGATATAGTATTTATCAGGAAACCTCAGCCATAGATATACTGATATTGAGTTTTCATCCTGAAAGTGCGATCTGTCTTTCTTGCCGTTTTTTTGCTGCCATTTTATAAGACATTCATCAGACTGTTTTTTGAATTCTTTTATCCTTTCTTCAAGGTCAATGCTTTCATCAAAAAGATGTCTGAACATGGCTCTTGTTGTTTCAGACTCTTCCTGAGCAAAAATAGTTATCATTCTCCCCGGAAAATGGTTCACTGAATTCAAGAGATTAAATGTTTTTGATAAAGCCGCCGAAAGCATCTCTGCAAAATTCTCAGCCTCAATATCCCAATTATCCTGAAAGTGCTTTACAGCCTCCCATTTGTATTTTTCATCATTAAAGTGTTCTGGAAAGTATTCCTTGTAGCCTTCTATCGCAGAAGCAATTTCCTCATAATTCATCATATTATCCTCCGAAACGTCGAATTATTACTATTATTGTAATATATTTTTGTGATGATTGCAATATAGATGATCGAATATAAGTATAAAATAGTAGTTGTCGATATACTCTTAAGATAATGAGGGCAAATAATTTGATCAAAGGAATTGATGTATCAACCTGGCAGCCGGCGAGTCGCCGGTCCCATAATCGCGCTTAAGGATTTTGGCATACGAATCTTTACCGCCGCGAATATAGATTATCGCATACGAAAAACTTTCAGCGCGAAATTGACAGCGGAGGCACTCCGCCCGATTTACTTCGACCTTGAGGAGCAGAGCCGGTTTGCAAAGGGTAAAAACTTCTGCGACAG
>DEHG01000080.1:0-152 GCA_002351795.1 Ruminococcaceae bacterium UBA2806
TGGGTCATCATCCTTCCGCTTTCAAAACCGATCATAGTTTATACGGCCTTGACTACATTCATGGGTCCGTGGGCAGACTACATTTTCGTAAGTTACTTCATGAAAGATAACTCCGACTCCTACACTATAGCTCTTGGTCTTTACAGAATGCT
>DEHG01000080.1:350-649 GCA_002351795.1 Ruminococcaceae bacterium UBA2806
AAATCCATGCAAAATAAAAAACTCGTATCCATGATTTTGTGTGCAGGCATTGCAGCGGCGATGCTTGGCGGCTGTCAGGCAGATGTAAATACAAACGGCGGTACAGGTGTTCCTGAAAGTTCCGCTGGTACGGAAAGCACTGCTGCTTCCGATGTATCACAGCAGACGGCAGAAGGTCTTCCCCTGCCGGAGGACGGCGGATTTAAGACTGTAGAATATAAGCTGTCAGACAGATCTGAAAAGCACCGCACATATTATGAAATTTTCCCGTATTCATTCTGTGACAGTGACGGAGACGG
>DEHG01000080.1:720-1141 GCA_002351795.1 Ruminococcaceae bacterium UBA2806
AAGCTTGATTACCTTAATGACGGCGATACAAAAACCACAGATGACCTTGGAATTGAAGGTATATGGTTCATGCCGATAATGTCCTCGCCTTCTTATCATAAGTATGATGTCATTGATTATAAATCTATTGATGAAAAATACGGCACGATAGAGGACTTTGAGGAATGTGTCAGCGAAGCTCATAAAAGAGGTATCAATATTATTATTGACTTTGTTATAAATCATTCTTCCACTCAATGCGAATGGTTCAAGAATGCGATCAAAGAACTCAAAGCGGGAAAAACTGACGGATATGTAAAATATTATAATTTTGAAAAGGACAAAAAAGATGTCAAGGGCTGGCACAGCGCAGGCGTTGATGACTGGTATTATGAATGTGAATTCTGGGATCAGATGCCTGATCTTAACCTTAAAAACGAAG
>DEHG01000080.1:1201-3698 GCA_002351795.1 Ruminococcaceae bacterium UBA2806
GCCAAGTTCTGGCTTGACCGCGGCGTGGACGGCTTCCGTCTTGACGCAGTACTCTGGTTTGAAAAGAGATATGACGGAACTATTGATAATGACGCATCCGTTGAAGAATTAAAATGGTTCTATGACAGCGTTAAGGAATACAAGAATGATGTCTATATGGTTGGCGAGTGCTGGGAAAACAGCGCAACTATAGAGAAGTTCTATGAATCCGGCATAGACAGTCTTTTTGACTTTGACGAGCAGGGCGCAGGCGGCAGAGTAGCAGATTCCATTCACAGAAACAGTGCTAAAAAATATGTTGAAGGCATTGTAAAGTGGCAGGACAGAATAACGGCTGTTAATCCCAATGCTATCAACACTCCTTTTATTTCCAACCATGACACAGGAAGAAGTGCAAGCTTCTTTACAGATGATTATTTAAAGAAAATGGGCGCAGCTATGTATATACTTTCTCCCGGCAACTCATTTATTTACTACGGTGAAGAGATAGGCTTGGAAGGAACAGCAAGCGATCCTGATAAGCGTAAGGGTATGTACTGGACGAATGCCGAGGATAAGAATTATGTTAAAAGTATTCCCGGAATGACCGATGACAGAATTCCCGAAAAGTCTGTTGAGGATATGCAGAAGGATGAGAATTCGGTACTTAATTTCTACAAGAGGGTTATTGCGCTGAAAAATCAGAATCCTGAAATTAAAAGCGGCAAAGTCACAGCTCTTGTTATAGACGATGTTAAGGAGGCTGCGGGCTTTATCATGGATAAGGACGGTTCAAAGGTTTCCGTACTTTTCAATGCAGCAGATTATGCTGTAAAGGTAAAAATACCCGAAAGCAGCTTCAAGATCAATGAAGTAAGAGGTTATGCTATTGCAGGAATTGAGAAGAAGGAAGATGCCTCCGCAGGTACTGACGATCCGTTTGCAGCAGCAACTCCTGCAGATGATCCTTTTGCGGCTGCGACAACATCAACCGAAGAAAAACCGGCAGAAGTTATCAATGCTGATAATTTTATAGTTGACGGACAGGAAATAACCTTCCCCGCAAGAAGTGTTATCGTACTGAAATAATACCAGACCGCAAATAGAAAAGACCATTCTTGCCCCGACAAAAGCCGGGAAAAGAATGGTCTGATATTTTTATAGAGAAAAATTAATAAATCGGGAAGTTCTTGCAGATATCATCAACGATAGCAATGATATTATCCTTATTGTTATCAAAATCATTAAGCGCAAGAGCGATACATTCTGCGATCTTGTCCATTTCAGCAACACCCATGCCTCTTGTTGTAACTGCTGCGGTACCAAGACGAACGCCGCTTGTTACGAAAGGACTTCTCTTTTCGTTGGGAACTGTATTCTTGTTTGCTGTAATGCGAACTTCATCAAGACGGTGTTCAAGCTCCTTGCCTGTTACTTCGCTGTCAGTGAGGTCAAGCAGCATAACATGGTTGTCTGTGCCGCCGGAAACGAGCTTGCAGCCACGGTTTACAAGACCATCAGCAAGAGCCTTTGCATTCTTGACGATATTTTCACCGTATGCCTTGAATTCAGGTTTGAGAGCTTCACCGAAGCATACAGCCTTTGCAGCGATAATATGCATAAGCGGGCCGCCCTGAGTGCCGGGGAATACAGCCTTATTGATACCCTTTGCAAGATCCTCATCATTTGTAAGGATAAGACCGCCTCTCGGACCTCTGAGAGTCTTATGAGTTGTGGTTGTTGTGAAATGAGCATAGGGAACGGGGTTCGGATGAACGCCAGCTGCAACAAGACCGGCAATATGAGCCATATCTACCATTAGATAAGCGCCGCAGGCATCTGCAATTTCTCTGAAGCGCTTGAAATCAATAATTCTCGGATATGCGCTTGCGCCGCATACGATGAGTTTAGGTTTAACTTCCATAGCTGTCTGATAAACCTTATCATAATCAATTACATGAGTAACGGGATCAACGCCGTAGGAAACAAAGTTATAGTATTTGCCTGAAATATTAACAGGTGAACCGTGAGTAAGATGACCGCCTTCGGAAAGAGTCATACCCATTACTGTATCGCCCGGTTTAAGGATCGAAAAATAAACAGCTGTATTTGCCTGTGCGCCGGAATGGGGCTGGACATTAGCAAATTTAGCGCCGAAAAGCTCGCAGGCACGGTCAATTGCAATCTGTTCAACGACATCAACATACTGACAGCCGCCGTAATATCTTTTTCCGGGATAACCCTCAGCATATTTGTTTGTAAGAACCGAGCCCATTGCAGCCATAACTGCAGGAGAAACGATATTCTCTGAAGCGATAAGTTCAATATTCTGCTGCTGTCTTTTTAATTCATCGCCCATTGCAGCAGCCACAGCGCTGTCATATTTACCTACAAAACCGATACTGTCCATAAGATCATTATACATTGGTAATTCCTTCTTTCTTTATATTCGGACAAGGTCCGTCATTTTCTTTTATATTATACATTATTATTAAGAATAAATCAACCCCCACCAGCG
>DEHG01000080.1:3926-5663 GCA_002351795.1 Ruminococcaceae bacterium UBA2806
CGCAGGCGTACCGCAGCGCAGATCTGACGGGGTTAAGGAAAGGGGTGCCCCATAGAGTGCAGTAGCGTATAGATATAACAAGCCGGCAGAAGAACAGTCGTATGTCTGCAGAGCGGAGCAGTTGTCACCGCAGGCGACAGAGAGGTTAAATTTACTTTCATTGCACCGTATGCATATACCATATGAACTTCTGAAAAAATTTTTTTTGCATTATACCGATAAGTTATAAAAAAACACTTTAATTTTTTGTAGAATAAAGGTATAATATATAAAGGATGTTCAGGCATAAAGACTGATCTTCAATTATCAAGAGACTGGAGGTATTGATATGAAAAGAAAAATAGAATGTCCTAAATGTCATTTTTCTTTTACATGGAATGATGAAGAAACGATCGTCGAGTGCCGTCAATGCGGTACAATATACAGATTAAAGCCTGCAAATAATGTTCCTCCGGTTTTGATGCCTGGTACCGGAAGAGGAGTTGTGGATTATCTTACCGCACCCGGGGACAGAGTAATAGCCAATCGTCCGATACTGAAAACATATATCCCGAAGGGATGGGAATACAGCTGCGGGGTTTTAAAGGACAGATATGATCTTGTCAGCAATCCCTTTGTATTCAGCATATGTTTTTTATCACCCGACCACAATGCAAAAATCGTATTTAACGGCGAAAGCTTTTATAAGCATATAGACAACACTCCGCAGATGTCAATGATTCAGGGGCGTTTGGATGATCTTACAGTCAGCCGCAGCCCGTCCTTCAGACGTCTGAGATCATGCATGACCGCAGATGAATACTGTGACAGCCTGGTTATAGAAAGCGGACTTTCAAGATTATCGCTTATTGGTGAAAGTCAGCCTGATGAAGCTGAAAAGTCGGTGCAGGAAAAGGCAGTTAAAAGCTTTATTTCAAACGGTTTTATGAATGGCTCGGCAGACTGGGCAGGCAGGACATACAGCGGAATAACACAGCGAGGCATTCAGATGAAAGCCTATGCGGAAGCCCGTGTCATACAGCTGATGAAGCTATCGAATGTACAGACTATGCAGATGATGCCTATGGGCGGAATGTTCGGCATGAGAATGATGCCTCAGATGGTAAGTCAGCAGATCAATGAGGTGTTCTGGGAAACACAGTACGATTTTATGATAATAGCTGCACCGTCAGCATATGATAATGCATACAGGGAGTTTGAAAAGATCAAAAAGACAATTGAATATCTTCCGGGTATGCAGCAGGCAAGAGAGGCGGCGCTTGCGCTGGCTAATAATGCACTGATGAATATTTCAAATGCTCAGGCAGCGTCATTTGAAAATCAGCAGAGAATAATCAATAATACACAGAACTATACATCGAATATACAGCATCAGATATTTGAGAGCAATTCCGCTTCGCATAACAAAACTGCTAATGGGTATTCCGAAATGATAAATGAGGTAAACAGCTTTAACGGAAGTGACGGAGTTGTTATGGCTTCCACCCAATTTGACAATGTTTATCAGAGTACCCGTGACCCGGATATTTATGCGGCAAGCAAAGGCGGACCGTTTGATTTTGGTATAGAATTTGAAGAGCTTAAAAAGACAGATGGTAATTATTAAACCTATAAAATAAAAAAAGGAGAGATTATTATGAACGAAAATAATGGTTATGGATATCCGAACGGAAATAATTACGGAGGATATCCTGATGGAAATAACGGTACTTCTTACCCCGGCAGTCCGTATTCATC
>DEHG01000057.1 GCA_002351795.1 Ruminococcaceae bacterium UBA2806
TGGCTGCGGAATAGGGATTCGAACCCCAACAAACAGAGTCAGAGTCTGTCGTGCTACCGTTACACAATTCCGCAATATTCTTTTTTCTTTCCCAAGTTTCTCACCCGAGAACATTATTAATTATAGCACCTATTCTATAATTTGTCAATACTTTTTTTGATATTTTTTTAAATTTTTTTCTTGTCTCACAGCCAACCGTCATCATCGTCATCATTATTATACGGATCGTCGATTGTATCCGCATAGCTTTCCTCAGCTTCATCTATCAAATGGCGTATTGATGCAGAGCCGATACTGCTCCTGCAGTCCAGCAGATAAAGAAATACATTTTTCAGTGATAAATTTTCAACTATGCTGATTATAACATCAGTTATCTCATAAGATTTAAGGTTCATTGCGGACATAAGATAAGCCTCGATCTTTTCGCCTATTTCCGGATTCAAAGCTTCATAGGTATCCCACTGACGGTAAGCAAGCTCATAAAGCTGTTTTAAAGCATAAAGACTGTAATCATTTTTACCGCATTCAGATAAAAACTTATTAAAATATGCAGCCAGCTCCTCAGCTTCCATTGATTCAGGCAAAGATCTGAAATCTGTTTCCATTCCCGCTCACCTTCCTTAAATAATCAGAGTTACTTATATTATTTTACATTATTCTGACAGATTTTGCAATAGATATTTTAATATTTCTTCACAATTATGAAGATTACCCGATAATTATATATTACGGAATACCCGCCGTCTGGACGAACCGGACGGCGGAACCCCGTTTTATGTATATGCATAAAGTATCTGTTTTTTGTCATTTTAATTGTTGTGAGGAATATTTATGGAACCTTAGATTAAAATGACAGGCTATAAACACTAAGATTATATTTGTTTACTGTAATAGATCAATTATTCGATCGGCTCAAAATCGGCAGCACCGTGCTTGCAGAGCGGACAGATGAAGTCCTCAGGCAGCTCCTCGCCCTCGTATACATATCCGCAGACCTTGCATACCCAGCCTTTTTTGCCCTCAGTCTCAGGCTTTGGCTTAACATTGTTCTGATAATATGTATAGGTCATTGTTTCTTTATCGGAAATTACTCTTGCTTCTGTAACGCTGCATATGAACATACCATGTGTATCAAGGTCAACATAATCTTCAACCTTGAGAGACATGAACGAATTTATATACCTCGGCAGGAAAGCGAGTCCGTTATCAGAATGAAGCGGCTCGATATCCTCGAATTTATTGACATTTCTTCCGCTGCGGAAACCGAAGTCCTCGAATACCTTGAACGGCGCTTCAACGGAAAGGCAGTTGACATTCATTATACCCGTATTCTTGATAACATAATGCGAATAATTCTGCTTATTGATGCATACAGCTATCCTGTTAGGAGAATTTGTGACCTGAGTAACAGCATTGACGATACAGCCGTTATCCTTTTTACCGTCATTTGAAGTAACTACATACAGACCATAGCCGATATTGAAAAGAGCCTTCATATCATTCTTATCGGCAGTTTCGTCATGCTGGGCAAGATAATCCTGACAAAGCTCCTCTGCAAGCTTTTCAAGCTGCTCGCTGCTCTTATCGTTAAGGGCGGACATAATGCTTACGGTAGTATCAGTAAATTCCAGATTCTTGCAGCCTTCGAGCATCTTTTTCATGGTTTTTGCAGCCTGCGGTGCCCATGAACCGTTTTCTATAAGAGCAATCGTCTTATTGCGGAAGTTTCTTTCCGTAAGGTGGTTGATAAATTCCTTCATAAACGGGAAAATATCTGCATTATAGGTCGTTGTTGCAAGAACGATCCTTCCGTAGCGGAAAGCGTCCTCGACACATTCAGCCATATCCTCTCTTGCAAGGTCATTTACAACGACTTTCGGACAGCCCTTGACTCTGAGTTTTTCGGCAAGTATCTCAACAGCCTTTTTTGTATTTCCGTAAACAGACGTATAAGCGATCATAATGCCGTCGCTTTCAACGCCGTAGCTTGACCATGTATCATAAAGACCGATATAATAGCCAAGATTTTCAGTAAGAACAGGACCATGCAGCGGGCAGATAGTCTGTATATCAAGACCTGCAGCCTTTTTAAGGAGAGACTGAACCTGAGCGCCGTATTTTCCGACGATGCCTATATAATATCTTCTTGCTTCGCAAGCCCAGTCTTCTTTAACATCAAGAGCGCCGAATTTTCCGAAGCCGTCTGCTGAGAAAAGCACCTTATCCTTGCTGTCATAAGTAACGATTACCTCGGGCCAGTGAACCATCGGTGCGGCAACAAAGGTAAGAGTATGGCTGCCAAGTTCAAGGGTATCGCCCTCTTTGACAACTATTCTTCTGTCCTCAAATTCCGTACCAAAGAAATTTTTCATCATTGTGAAAGCTTTTGCGCTCGATACGATAACTGCATCGGGGTAGTTATTGCAGAAATTCATGATATTGGCGCTGTGGTCAGGCTCCATATGCTGAACTATGAGATAATCGGGTTTTCTGTTGCCCATTGTATCCTCAAGATTATTGAGCCATTCATGAGTGAAATTGCGGTCAACCGTATCCATAACTGCAATTTTTTCATCCATGATCACATAAGAATTATATGCCATACCGTTGGGTACATCATACTGTCCTTCAAAAAGGTCTATCTTATGGTCATTCACGCCGACATAACGGATATCTTCTGTAATTTTCATAAGCTGATTCCTCTCTTTTCTTTTTCAGGCAAATGCCTCTGAATTCATTACAACTATTATAATAAATTTTATATAAAATGTCAACCTGCGTAAAACATGAATAACAGAAATCATTTTTTAAAAAACAAAGCACAGACACTTGATGCATCTGTGCTTTCCTGTAATATTATCAGATACCGCAGGCTTTTATAAGCTCGGCGGTTTTATTTGTCTTTTCCCAGTTTACTCCGAGATCCTCACGTCCCATATGGCCATATGCGGCAAGCTGACGGTATATGGGCTTTTTCAGTTCAAGATCCCTGATAATTGCAGCAGGACGAAGGTCGAACACTTCTCCGACTGCCTTTGACAGAATCTCATCGCTGACTTTGCCTGTGCCAAAGCTGTCAACCATTATTGATACCGGCTTTGCTACGCCTATAGCATATGAAAGCTGTATCTCGCATTTTTCGGCAAGTCCCGCAGCTACAATATTTTTTGCTGCCCAGCGAGCAGCATAGGCTGCGCTTCTGTCAACCTTTGTAGGATCCTTTCCTGAAAACGCTCCGCCGCCGTGACGTGAATAACCGCCGTATGTATCAACAATTATCTTTCTGCCCGTAAGACCTGTATCGGCAGCGGGTCCGCCGAGTACAAAACGTCCTGTGGGATTTACAAGTATTCTTGTCCTGTCATCCATAAGCTCCTGCGGGATCACGGGAGTTATAACATATTCAACAAGATCGCTGCGTATCTGCTCTATGGACGCTTCCTCCGCATGCTGGGTGGATATCAGTACAGTATCTATCCTTACGGGTTTGTCATCCTTGTATTCTACTGTAACCTGAGTTTTTCCATCCGGGCGCAGATATTTCAGAGTGCCGTCCTTTCTGACCTCTGCAAGACGCTTTGCAAGCTTATGGGCAAGTGAGATCGGCAGGGGCATAAGCTCCGGTGTTTCATTGCAGGCATAGCCGAACATTATGCCCTGATCGCCTGCGCCTGTAAGATCAAGCTGATCCTTGTCGCCCTCTCTGTATTCAAGGGAATTATTAACGCCCATTGCAATATCCGGCGACTGGGAATCTATTGAAGAAATGACCGCACAGGTATTTCCGTTGAATCCGCACTCGGGACGATCATACCCGATAGAATTTATAACTCCTCTTGCTATGCTGTCAATATCTGCATAACAGCTTGTATTAATTTCGCCCATTACATGGATAAGACCTGTTGTAGCGGTCACCTCGCATGCAACATGGGCTTCTGGATCCATGCTCAGTATAGCGTCGAGAACTGCATCCGATATCTGGTCGCAGACCTTATCGGGATGTCCTTCCGTAACCGATTCGGATGTAAACAAAAAATCTGCCATTTTCTTTTTCCTTTCTGTTGTTTAAGGGTGTCTCCGAAAAAACTATTCAGGAGATAGGGGAGTGGGGCAAAGACCCGCCAAAAGCCGTATCAGGCTTTCCTTATTATACTTTTTCAGGTTCCGGATATGAAACGCCGAATGTCTCAACTGTAACGGTTTTCATTACCTGGGGATCGAGCGGCTTATCTCTCATATCGGTATCACATTCAGCTATCTTATTTACAACATCCATTCCCTCGATTACCTTTCCGAAAGCAGCATACTGACCGTCAAGGTGGGGGGAATTCTTGTGCATGATAAAGAACTGTGAGCCTGCGGAATTCGGGAACATGGTTCTTGCCATAGACAGGACGCCCTCTGTATGTTTCAGATCATTTCTGAAGCCGTTTCCGGTAAACTCGCCCTTGATATGATATCCTGGACCGCCTGTGCCCGTTCCGTCAGGACAGCCGCCCTGAAGCATGAAATTATATATTACTCTGTGAAATGTAAGACCGTTATAATATCCCTTGCTTACAAGGCTGATAAAATTATTAACGGTATTCGGTGCGATCTGCGGATAAAGCTCCGCCTTTATAATATCGCCGTTTGCCATTTCAATAGTTACAACAGGATTCTGTGCCATAATTGTATCCTCCATTTTCCTGACCATATAAGGTCGTTTTATTACTCTTATTATATTAACTGATTTACGGCAAATAATCAACTGTAAAAACAAGTTTCGGTATTTTACACAAATTGTTTCTTTTTACACGCAGTAAGTTGGACGTTATTTTTTTGATACAGTACATTTATATCCTGCACCGATAACTGCATCTTTCAGTATATCCGCTGATACATCCCCGCATAGCATCACTACAGCCTGTTTTTTCTCAAGGCTGACATCAGCGGACTGAACTCCGTCGATACCCTCAAGCGCCTCTTTGACATGGGCGGTGCATTTATCACACATCATGCCCTTTACCTTCAACACGACCTTTTTATCGCTGTCGTTTTTATTATCACTTACAGCACTTACCTGAGCCGATTCCATTCTGAACCTTCTCAGCCGCAAAGCATTTGTCACAACGCAGACGGAGCTGAAACTCATTGCCGCTGCGCCGATCATGGGATTGAGCATTATTCCAAATCCGTAAAACACGCCTGCCGCAACAGGTATGCCTATGGAATTATAAAAGAATGCCCAGAAAAGATTCTGTCTTATAGTCCTCATGACAGCTCTGCTCAGACGAATAGTATTTACAACATCATAAAGATCATTTTTCATCAGCACTATATCTGCACAGTCTATAGCAATATCTGTTCCTGCGCCTATGGCGATACCTACATCTGCGCTGACAAGAGCAGGCGCATCGTTTATCCCGTCGCCTACCATAGCCGTACATTTTCCCTTTGCTTTAAGCTCGGATATCTTTTTTTCCTTATCTGCGGGGAATACCCCAGAAATAACATTTTCTATCCCTGCTGCTTTTCCTACTGCCGCTGCGGTACGGGCATTATCTCCCGTCAGCATTATTACATCGATGCCCATATCACGCAAAGCCTTTACCGCTGCGGGGCTTTCAGGCTTTATCATATCTGCGGCGGCTATGATGCCTATAAGCTCATTATCACGTATAAAATACATCGGTGTTTTTCCGTCATCTGCAAGCTCATCAGCTTTTTTTCTTATTTCATCGGTAATATAAGGCGCAGCAAGCTCTGCATTTCCTGCGCTGTAAAGAATACCCTGCGCCGCTGCGGAAACTCCCAGACCTTCTGTACGTTTAAAATCTTTCATCGTAAAAGAGGGAATATTATTCTTTTCCGCTTCTCTGACAATAGCCTGTGCAAGCGGATGTTCGGACATCTTTTCGAGGGAATATGCCGCAGACAGAAGCTCTGTCTCTTTTATATCTCCGAATGGTATTATATCCGTCACCTCAGGTCTGCCCTGTGTGACGGTGCCTGTCTTATCAAGAATGACGGTATCCGTTTTATGTGCGGCTTCAAGACTTTCAGCCGATTTTATAAGGATGCCTCCAGCAGTTCCCCTTCCTGTACCTACCATTATAGCGGTAGGAGTTGCCAGTCCGAGGGCACAGGGACAGGAAATGACCAGTACCGATACAGCCGCCGTAAAAGCATGGGCAGCGCCGAAACCAAGCAGCAGCCATACGACCGCTGTTACAACGGCAATTGACATAACGACCGGGACAAATATGCCGCTTACCTTATCCGCAAGCTTCTGTACAGGCGCTTTGGAGCTTGTGGCGTCATCGACAAGCTGTATTATCTGAGCAAGCGCAGTATCAGAGCCGACCTTTTCAGCCTTCATTATAAAAAAGCCTGAAACGCTGACCGTACCCCCGACGACCTTATCACCCTGTTTTTTATATACGGGAATACTCTCGCCGGTTATGCCGGATTCATCCACAGAGGCGCTGCCCTCTGTTATCGCACCGTCAACAGGAACGGAACTGCCCGGACGGACGCAAAGCAGATCACCGACCTGAATATCCGATGTGGGTATCTCGGATTCTTTGCCGTCACGAAGAATGACCGCTGTTTTTGGCGAAAGATCCATAAGTCCTACTATAGCTGCAGTCGTGCGCTTTTTTGCAAGAGTTTCAAAATACTTTCCAAGCGTTATAAGAGTGAGTATCATGCCGACAGATTCAAAATAAAGCGTCGAACCGAAGCTGTGAACTGTTTCCATACTGCCTGTGCTGTAGCCGTAAAGAATACCATAAAGCGCATAAATGCCGTATATCATAGAAGCGCCCGAACCGACAGCGATAAGCGTATCCATATTAGGAGAACCGTGAAAAAGCGACAGAAATCCGTTTTTGTAATACTTGAAATTGATACCGATAACAGGCAGGGTCAGAAGAAACTGAGTAAATGCATTTATACCTATGTTTTCCATTCCTACAAAGCATTGCGGCAAAGGCAGGGAAAGCATATGTCCCATTGCAAGATAGGACAAAGCGATACTGAAAACAGCGGAAACAATAAGCCTTTCCAGCATTGTTTTCTGCTGCTGGTCCTCATTCTTTAATGGAACGGCAGCAGATTTGTTTTTTTTCTCCCCGTGAACTGATGCACCATAGCCGCCCTTTTCAACCGCATTTATTATGTCATTTTCGCTGACAGAGCCGCTGTCAAAGCTTACGACCATATTATTTTTCAGCAGATTGACAGAAACGCTTTCCACTCCGTTAAGAGAAGATACGCATTTATCGACTCTTGCGCTGCATGCCGCACAGCTCATCCCCGTTATATCAAATTTTTGTTTCAATAACGATCACCCTCTTTATTCACAAACCGGCATCTGGGTTTTGCGCTGCAGCTTAGCAAAAAGCCCCAAAAAACAGATTCATTCATTGTTTCATATTTTACTATAGCATTTTATTCTGTACAAATCAATAAAAAAGTTTTTTAAGGATTCTGAGTCTTGTTCTGTTGCAGGTTTTTAAATCTTACAAATTTTTTTACATCAGCGTCTTTTTTGACAATCTTCGGCATAAGCTGTATTGAAAATATTGTACGGTGGTGTTGTCATGAAAATAAAAAAAGCATCCTTAAAAGATATACTCGGTTTTTTTATTGTCAGTATTGTCGGGAGCATATGCCACTTTGTTTATGAGCTTAGCGGGAAAAATATTATCGCTGCCTGCTTTACTCCGATAAACGAAAGCACCTGGGAGCATCTTAAACTGCTTTTCTTTCCGTTTATAATATTTGTATTGATAGAATTTTTTATTTACGGAAAAAATATCAGCGG
>DEHG01000020.1 GCA_002351795.1 Ruminococcaceae bacterium UBA2806
AAAGGCTGGCGAAACTTTTTTAATTTGGACTTTCACTGATTCAGGTAAATGATAATATGCAGGGCGCAGCAAAGGTGTGACACGATCAGTTTTTGTGAATTACAAACGACACATTCCCCAAAAACATCCCATCGCAAGAAAGAGCAATGCCCTGACTATCAGGAAAACTATCTCGTTTTTTATTATTTTTTGCGTCGGACGGCTTATATTGCTTTTCGGGCAGATATTCATGCATTTTTCACAGGCAATACATTCGCCGTCACGAAACTTATCCTCTCCGGGCTTGATACGGACAGGACAATTCCTGCGGCAGGCGGAGCATCCTTTAAGGCATGAGTCCTTATTGCTGCTTATCGCTGAAAACGGCATTACCGGAAGCAAAGCAAATACAGCCCCCATCGGGCACAGAAACTGACAGAAAAAACGCTTTTGCAGCGCCATGCCTATTATTATAAGCGCTAACAAAATGATACCGATGATCTGTTCTCCGTCCGGCAGTCTGAATGCTGTAAGCTTTGAAAAAACATCCCATGGGCTGTATCCGTTCAGGCTGCCATAGATGCCGGCAGCGCATAATATAACGATAAGAAGCAGAAGTATGTATTTGATCTTTTGCAGGACAGGTACTGCCTTATCGGGAATAGATATCTGCTTTTTGCGGCCCAGCACCTTTTTCTGTACCAGACCTGAAAGACCATATACAGCATCGCCAAGAGTACCGAAAGCACAGACATATCCGCAAAAGAATCTGCCGGATAAAACGGTAAATCCTGCAAGCCCGATCAGTGTCATAACAAAGCCGTTCATACCAAGCGGTTCTCCCCTGCCGATCTCCGTTACAAGAGATTTTACACCGTTAAAGCCTGCTGAAAATGCGGCGGGCATCAATATGAAAAATATAAGCCTTATTATCATCCCGGCAGCTGTTTTTATTTTCAGCTGCTTTTTCCTTTTCTGTGCCGCTGTCGGAAGGTTATCGTTTTGTTTCATGTTCTCACCGCCTTTTCAAGAGCTTTCGTGACGGCATTGATTATCCCGTTTGAACTGAATGTAGCGCCGCTGACAATATCCGCCTTTGTATCGTTTGCTTCCGTCATTTGTTCTGTTACCGAAAGAGCCATACCAAAATAAGTATCGTCCTCTTTTGCATGGTCATATACCTCTATTTCCCTGATCTTACCTGCACTTACGGTCACTCTGACACGGATCGGACCCCCGAAGCCCTCGGCTTCTCCTTCATACGTTCCGTCTTTATATTTTCCGGGCTGAGCTTTTGACGCTTCTGCTTCACGCTGCTTTCTGATCTCAAAAGCCTCTGCCCTGACCTGAGCCGTGACCTCGGAACGCTGGACTGCGGCGGTCTGATAACACCATACAGACGCAATTATCACCAAAAGTGTAAATGATCTGAGTAAAAAAACAGAATGTTTCATTTTGCCGCCCTCCTAATTCCTTGCCTGTGAAATGATCTCATCTACAGCTTTCAGGATACCCTTTGAAGAATAAGTTGCGCCGCTGACGATATCAACACCGTCTGTATTCTGTGCATTTATGATCTTATCGGAAAGCTGTCTTACCGCTGCCAGCACATAATGACCGTTATCCGATTCCTCGCCGTCCGCATCCCATATTATATCTGCGCCGACAGACGAAATTTCACCGTTACTGACTCTGACCGTCACCCTGATCGTATATACAAACCATTCATCCGGTGAATCATCAACTATCTCTGCTGTAGCGCTGTATGTGCCGTCTTTGTATTGTCCTGTCGGGGTCGGCGGTTCTTCTATGCTGATCTCAGGCTGCTGCGGCTGCGGTTCATATCTGCTCGGTTCTGTCGGCTTGCTGATCTCAGCGGGTCGGCTTGTTACTGTCGGACTGCTCGTCCCGGCAGGTCTGCTTTCTGCTGCCGGACTGCTTATTTCAGCAGGTCTGCTTTCTGCCGCCGGTCTGCTCGTTTCAGCTGGTCCGCTTTCTGCTGTTTGTCGGCTTGTTACGGCAGGCTTGCTTGTTTTAGCAGACTTACTCGTTTGTTGAACGCTCTTCTCAGCACTTTTTTCTGAAACAGTAACGCTGCTTTCTGTTTCAGATAAAAGCCTTGAAGCTTCTGAGGATAGTTCAGTGCTTTCCTGAGCAGATGTTACAAAAGTACTTGTTTCCTCGGAAACTGTTTCTGATGCTTCTGAATCGGCTGAGGATCCATCACCGATAATTTCACGTTTCAGTGCTTCATTATCAGGCGTATTATATAAAAGTCCTCCGGCGCATATTGCCGCCGCTATAATGCCGGGAAGAATACAGCCTGTTATTTTTATTATTTTCAGGAATGATGGTTTCATATTATCTCCTTAGATTTCTATGCCGATATTTTATGTACGGGCGTTTCGGATGAAAAGCTGTCAGCTATGCCCGCTGTCACAAGCAGTCTGTTGTCTGATGTTAAGAGTATCATATCAAACTCCTGCTTATGCTGCCGCCAGTAAGAGATTGCTTTTTCTTCGCCCATTACATAACAGGCTGTCGATAGTCCGTCCGCCATTGCTCCGTCACTGCTTACTATCGTTACGGATACAAGACCGCTGTCAGCAGGATAGCCTGTTTTCATATCCATTATATGATGATATGTTCTGCCGCTGCCGTCCGAAAAGAATCTTTCGTAGCCGCCTGATGTTATTACCGCCTTATCCTTGACGGAAAGCACACCAAGCATAAATGAAGTATCGTCGGGATGATCCGGGTCGGTAATACCGCATTTCCACAATGTACCGTCAGGCTTTGTGCGGTAGCAGTGAACATTGCCGCCGAGAGAAACAACACCAGATACCATTCCCTTTTCCTCAAAGATCTTCATTATCCTGCCGCTTGTATAACCCTTTGCTATTCCGCCGAAATCTATTCCCTGACCGTTTCCGAGAGTCAATGTTTTTCCCGAAAGAGTAAGCTTATCGCTGCCGCAGTTTTCAAGCGTTTTTTTAATGTCACTGTCTTTGGGTACGGACGGATCATCTCCCGTAAAGCCCCATAGCTGCATAAGCGGATAAACTGTCATGTCATAAGCTCCGTTTGTGCTTTCGTAAAGCTGCATTGATTTTTGAGTAAGGTACAGTGTATCCCCGGACAATTCAGCGCTGCCGTTTTTGTTTATCGAATAAACTTCACTGCTGCTGTTTCCTACGGACAGAAGCGAATCCAGTCGCTGTATCTCCCGTATCGCTTCATCGACCGCTTCGGACGCATTGACTCCCGTTGCCCTGATCGTCATTACTGTATCCATTGCAAATATTTCACGGCTTTCGGTAGTGATCTCCTGCTCATTGGATATGACTTGTGAGGATACGGAAATGTCCGCTGCCTGCTGCTGAGAGCATCCGCCAAAGATAACTGTACAGCACAAAGCTAAAAAAGGTATTATTTTTTTGCATTTCATTGTTTTTTCCCTCCGATAAAAATGCTGTCAGGCAGACGGCGTACAAGCTCATTACCCATTATTCCTATCAGCAGACCCGATATCATTCCCGAAAACCATAGTACGCACAAATACCAGCCTACGCCTGTCGTATTCATAACTATCACAGCGACAATTATCTGCCCGACATTATGAGAGATACCTCCGGCAATGCTTACGGTTATCGGACGGAAGCCGCCAATGTTTTTAAGCAGTATCATCACGATCGTTGAAAGCATACCTCCGGCAAGACTGTATAAAAAAGCGGAAGGCCCTCCGAACATTATTGATACCAATGCAATACGCAGGATATTTATGACTACAGCAGTTACATTGCCCATCTTATAAAGCGCAGTAAGAACAACGATGTTTGTAAGTCCCAGCTTCATTCCCGGGAAGGCAAAAAATGCGGGTATTTGTGACTCAACATAGCTGAATACCAGAGCCAATGCGATCATGATGCCATAGGCGGCTATTTTTTTTGTACTGTTCATTTTCATGCTGTTCACTTCACCATTACATCAATATCCGAAGCCGCATCTTTTCTTTTACAGTAATAAGGCTTCTCCTTATCGAAGAAGCCTTAATGCCTGTATCATATACAATATAGGATCATAGCGGTTATATTATCAGTTTTCCTTTTTCTTCTTTTTGCCAAGTATCACCGCAGTCAGAACAGACAATGCTGCTGCTATCAACATGATTCCTGCCGCCGAGTCATCCGCTGTTGAAGGAACGCTGCTGCCTGAATCGACAGGTGTTACGGAACTGCCGCTTTGTACGGTTACAGAACCGCCGTTATTCTGTGATGTCGGCGTACTGTTCTTATTTTCGGGTTTGCTGTTTTGTTTCTCAGTATCACTGTTCTGTTTTTCAGGATCGCTGTTTTGTTTTTCAGGGTCACTGTTTTCTTTTTCGGGATCGCTGCTCTGATTTTCAGGATCAGCTGTGCGCTTTATAGTAAAGCTTAGTTCATCATAGCCTTCTGCGGATACTGTTAAAGCAAAGCTTTCAGTATCATTGTCAAAGATATCTGCATTGCTCGTATCAATCTTACCCGTTTCGGGATCAATGACCGTAACTGCGCCACGTCCGAAAGCAGAATATGTCTGCTCATTGACGGTAACGGAACGTATAGCGGACAGGTATTCCGAAAGCTGTTCATCCATCATGCCCTCTGCTGCTATAATTGCAGGAGAAGCGCTGATAATATCTCCGTTGTAAACAGCCGGCGCAGGTACCGTAAGCTCAAATTGTGCGCTGACGGGAGCATATTTGCCCTTTGCGTCAGATACCGTCAGATCAAACGTACCGTGTCCGACCTTTGCAGGGTCAAATGTTATCGTGCCGTTTGAAACCGTCATTTCAACAGGGCTGTCATTCTTTGTTACGGTATAAACGGGATCAAAATCCTCTGCAAGACCGCTTTGGGTATAGGTTGTACTGCCGTTTGAAGCCGCAGTATTTTCAGCAGTAAGAGCCGCCCCTGTCTTGATGGGAACATACAGATCAACAGGGATAGTCTTTTTGCCCTCATCAGTAAAGTAAGTTATCTTGTTGATCGTCTGACCCATTATCTTTTTATAATGCTCTGAGCTGGTCTGACAGCCGTGAGCCTCAGCGGTAAATCCTGTACACCATGCAAGATTATTTACTTTCCAGATGTTTTCGAGATGTCTCAGTCCATAGGCATTACCCTCGTTAGTATAAAGCACAACGCCGTAAACTGTATTGGCTTCCAGACCGCTTGTATTGATCTGATAATCGCCGTAACGGCTGCTTGTAAGAAGCTCCGCCTGAGCGCCCTCGACAACTGTTTCAGCGGAATTGTCGGTAGAAAATTCAAGCTTTCCGTCCTCGCCCATTTTTACGGTTTTACAATAAGCCGGCGCCTTATCAAGTATATAGTAGGAATAGCTGTCGCCGCAGAATAATGCGTCCTTGCCCTCATAAACACTGGTCGTTGTTTTGCCGTGACTGGATACTGTAACCTCATAGCGGTCACTGTCCGTTACCTGCTTATAGGCGGAAAGGTCAATATCACCGAGCTTGACAGGATAGATAATGCCCGTTATATCCGAGCCGTCCTCATTGACATGATACGAACCGCCTGCAAGCGTACCCATAAGCGGCTTGCTCTTGGTTGCAGAAGTGAATATATCAACAGGAACATCATTGCTGATCTCAATGCCTGCTCTCGGATTATTGATATTTGTTTCGTTTTTATAGAAATCTGCATAAGGAATATTCATAAGCGCATATTTTACAGGATCTACATAGATATCCAATCCGCTTATCTTTTTGATACCGTCACTTGTAAAATATGTTACCTCGTTAATTGTCTGTCCTGTCATGCCTTCGTAATGTGCAGAAGAAGTAGTACAGCCGTGAACAACATCGGTATAACCTGTACACCATGCTAAACTGGTGTTTCTCCAGATATTTTCGAGGTGACGCAGACCGTAATCGTTTCCTTCCTTAGTGGAAATGATAACACCGTAAACAGTGCTGACGTTCTGCAGTTCCTCGGAATCAAAATTCAGCTGATAATCTCCGTAATTGGATGCCTTTGTAAAGCTGTGTCCTGCGGTGATCTCCGATACCTCTCCCTGAACCTTGCCAAAGGAAAAGCTGCCGTCGGAATTCTGCTTCATTTCCTTATAAAATGCAGGTGTTTCATTCATCACATAATAGGAATATGTGGGTCTTTCGTATAATACGCCTGAACTGCTGTATTCCGTGGTGCTTTCCTTTCCTCTGTTAGTTACAGTTATAGAAAGCTTGTCGCTGTCCGTTACCTGAGTAAACGAGGACAGATCAACATTTCCCGATACCTTTACAGGGAAGGTTATGCCCTCTATCCTGTCGCCTGATGAATCGGCATGGTACGAGCCTCCCGACAGCATACCTGAACGCACCTTTGATTTGGTCGCTGATGTAAATACGTCAACTGGTGTGTCATTGTTAAGTTCAGCCTGATAGAATTCACTGTACGGAATATTCATCAGAATGTAAGTGCCGTCCGAGACAGCCTTTTCCTCGCCGGTCAAAGCGCCGACGCTAAGTACAGTACAGCTTGTAAGCATAGCCGCCGTCAGCATTATGGCAAGACTTTTTCTGAGCTTCATATAAATTCTCCTCTCGATCAATATTAAATATTATTAGATATATCTAACCCTTAATTCTTAAAAAATCCCATTGTCCGTTTTAACGGATAGCGGGATAATGATTAGATATAACTAACTTATGAAAGTATATATTATTTTTTCCCTGATGTCAACCCCTTTTTTTAAAAAAAGGAACAAAAGAAATGGATAATTCATAATATCAAAAAACAAAAACAACTATTGACAAATAGGGTTAGATATGTTAAACTACTATTGGTCAGGTAAGTATTGTAAGTCTGACCGATATTTTTGAATTATTAGTTAGATATATCTAATCACAGTAACGGAGGATAATATGAGTGTAGTAATAGTAGGCGGAAATGAATGTATGGTAAGGGAATATACCAAGCTTTGCGAGAAATACAAATGCAAGGCAAAGGTCTATCCGAAAATGTGCAGAGGTCTGCAAAATTTAGGCAGTCCCGATCTGATGGTGCTTTTTACAAATACCATGTCGCATAAGATGATAAGATGCGCTATGGACGGGATAAAGCACCTGGATATCCCTGTTGAAAGATCGCATAACAGTTCAAAGACGGCGCTCAGGAATATTCTTGACAAATACGCAGTTTAAGCTGTATCAGGAAGCATGATTTCCGGATACAGACTTCAATACTTACCGGGGAGGGATAATTTATGTCGGAGGAATTGCTTGTAAGGCATTGTGCGCCGACTCTTATGGGGCTGAAAACAGGAAATATGTTTTCCTGCCGCTTTGAAACAAAGGAGGATGAACACCGCAGTCTTACCGAGCTGAATTGTAAGCTTTGTGCAAAGGGTATCCGTGTTATACCTCTCAGACATCATAACGGCTCGACGCTTGTTTATCTTTACAGACCGTCCAGACTCAGGGATGATCTTAACAATAAGCAGGCAGCGGAAATTCTCAGCGAAATGGGATATGAACATGATAGTGTAAATATCTGTCTTGCAGGGCTTATGAAAAAGCTGCGTGAAAATGAAGAGTTCCCGCATGAGATCGGTCTGTTTTTAGGTTATCCCCCGGAGGATGTATTCGGCTTTATCAGGAACAAGGGCAACGGCTGCAAATGCGTCGGCTGCTGGAAGGTTTACGGCGATGCGGAAAAAGCCCGCAAGACCTTTGACAAATACAGGAAATGTACGGAGCTGTGCTGTTCTCTTGCAGCAAAGGGATGCAGCATTGAACGTATGGCGGTATCGTGCTGAGCGTATGTTTACAAATAAGCCTGAAACTGAGCAGAACAGGCTCTGCGGCTCGCTGGTCTTTAAAGTCCAAGGACTTTAATAATAAATATTTATGAAAGGAAAGTTGATATGAGTAAAATCGCAGTAGTTTTTTGGAGTGGAACAGGAAACACCGAAGAAATGGCAAATGCCGTTTTAAAAGGCGCACAGGACAAGGGCGCAGAAGCAGTATTGTTTACGGCGGCTGATTTCAGCGCAGATATGGTTGAAGGCTTTGACGGTATTGCCTTCGGCTGCCCGTCGATGGGTACGGAGGAATTGGAGGAAAGCGAATTTGCACCGATGTTCGATTCTGTCAAGGAAAAGCTCGGCGGCAAAAAAACAGTGCTTTTCGGCTCCTACGGCTGGGGCGACGGCGAATGGATGAGAA
>DEHG01000044.1:0-1611 GCA_002351795.1 Ruminococcaceae bacterium UBA2806
GCGAGACTCAGAGCCCCTGCCGGGCTCCAGGGGTGTGGCGGGTATGAATGAAGAATTACCTGATTGCCACAACAAAATGCACCTGTCTGGTGATAATAATAGTATAATGTTTTTTGTTTATGCTGAAAAGCTCTGACGAAAACGATCCCGGACGAGGGATAATACCCTCGTCCGGAATTTTTTTGTATGGCTGTGCAGTTTTTTATGTTTTCAGGCACAAATATTTCTGTAATAAATTGATATGCGGGAAAGAATGGTGTATAATATAAACAGACATTTTTTTAAAGGAGTGTATACAGAATGAAGATACCTTTTTCACCGCCTGATATTACAGAGGAAGAAATAAATGAAGTTGCTGCAGCTCTCAGAAGCGGATGGATAACGACCGGCCCGAGAACAAAAAAATTTGAAAATCAGATAACACAGTATTGCATGAGTGACAGAACGGTATGCCTTTCATCATGTACAGCGGCTCTTGAACTGACGCTAAGGGTTCTTGGTATCGGCAGGGGAGACGAGGTAATTGTTCCCGCTTATACATATACCGCCTCGGCAAGCGTTATATGTCATGTCGGTGCAAAGCCTGTTATGATAGACTGTGCGCCTAATTCCGTACAGATGGATTATGATAAGCTTCCTGAGCTTATCACACCGCTTACCAAGGCAATTATTCCTGTAGATGTCGGGGGAGTACCATGTGACTATGACAGGATCTTTGACGCTGTGAAAGCAAAAAAATCTGTATTTATGCCGAAAAATCGTTATCAGGCAGCCTTCGGCAGAGTTATAGTTATTGCAGACGGCGCACATTCTTTCGGCGCAAGAAGAAATCATCTTATGACAGGTGCGCTTGCGGATTTTACGGCATTCTCATTCCATGCAGTAAAAAATCTGACTACAGCTGAGGGCGGAGCAATAACATGGAAGCGTATTTCAGGTATCGACAGTGACGAGCTTTATAAGGAATACCAACTTCTGTCCCTTCACGGTCAGAGCAAGGATGCGCTTGCAAAAACAAAGATCGGTTCATGGGAATATGATATCGTTGCGCCATATTATAAATGCAATATGACGGATATTACCGCCGCCATCGGACTTGCACAGATGAAGCGCTATCCCATGCTTTTAAAGCGCAGGAGAAGGATAATAGAATTCTATGACAGAGAACTGCAAAGCAGCAATGTCTCTATCATGCAGCATTATTCTGATAGGGAAAAATTCACTTCGAACGGTCATCTTTATCTTGTAAAGCTTACCGGACAGGATGAAATATACAGAAACAAGATAATCGAAAAAATGGCAAATATGGGTGTTGCTGCAAATGTTCATTATAAGCCCTTGCCAATGATGACTGCATATAAGAATCTTGGTTTTGATATTAATGATTTTCCGAATGCATATAAGATGTATGAAAACGAGATCAGCCTGCCGCTTTATTCAAAACTGACAAATGATGAGGTCTATTACATTATGGACAGCTTTAAAAAGGCATTGAGATAACGGACTGAAATGAAAAGCAATGGCTTGCGGGTATGTGTTATCTTTATCTGCAAGCTTTATTCTTTTCTGTACTGTGCGATATCTTCTATCCTGCAATCGAGTATCTCGCAA
>DEHG01000044.1:1802-7139 GCA_002351795.1 Ruminococcaceae bacterium UBA2806
TTTTCATTGTATCGTTGGCAATATTATTTTTGACAGGAGAGTAAAAAAATGAAGACAAAAAACGGAGGAAAACTGTATATCTATATTCTGACATTGGCTTTCATTGCAGGATTTATTTTTCTGCTTATAACCGATATGAATAATAAAAAGCTTGAGGAAAACGGTGTACATACTCAGGCGACTGTTGTTCAGATAACGAGCGTAACTTCAAGAAAGGGTGTACAGTCCAAACAGGGTATAGCGGAATATCATGATGAACAAGGATATGTACACAGATATGAAGGCTTTGTCGGAAACAATGAAGCTGATATCGGCACAAAAATAGAAATTATTTACAGCAAGGACGACCCGGATGTGGTTATCAAGGATAATCCGTTTTTGTATATTGCAGTTATTGTGAGCGGAATTCTTGCAGGTCTGTCACTGTTGGGCAGTCTGCTGATAACCTTCGGCGCAAAGGACAGATTGTCGGTAAGCTGTATGCAGCAAAGCGTCAGTGAGGAGGAGCTTGAAAGGATCGTGCGTGAATATTTGCCGCAGACAAAAAGCAAATACCTTTCAAAAAGAGCAGCCAACAGATCTGTTGATAAACTTGGAGAGGACGCTGTACTGGATCAGCAGATCAGAGGCGGCGACCCGATCGGTGATATATATAAAACAGGACAAAAGGAGCTTAACGATTGCAGAGAGTTATATTTATGCGCTGTTATCCGCCCGACAGATCAGAATATCTACAGTGACAGGACAACTCTTTCAGATGATCCCCGTCAGGCGGCTTCCGCAAGAAGTACTGTTCCCGCATTTGTTGTATACGGTACGGACGGATATTTTGAAAATCATCCGTCAGAGCTTAAAACAACAGCCTCAAGGCTTGCCGGAGAAGTATGGGGAGGGCAGTTTGCGCAGGAGGATATGCAGCTGATCGACTTTCTGCGTGATCCGTCATCAAGACCGTTCAATCTCAATTACTGCGGTGAGCTTTCGATGGGACGAAGGGTGTTTATTACAACGGTCATACTTGAAAAGAATCAGCTTTGCAATAAAAAGTTGAGCAACAAACTTCTGTATATTATTGCAGACCCTTCAATGACAAAATTTGCAAAAATACTTCCGGCATGGTATTATTCGATGTGGGAATTAAGTGCATTCTGATTATATGGCTCGTCCGATCATCGGACGGGCTATTTTTTGAAGGGACGTTTTCCGGGGATTCAAGATATATGGAAGCATATAATGAGCTCATTGAACAAAAAACGGAGGGAGAGATCACTATGACGAATATTTATACAAGAATGCTTGATAATGAAATCAAACAGGCCGTGGAAAGAGGCATGAAACAAGGCATAGAACAAGGCATGGAAAAAGGCGTAGAAAAGGGAAAGTCGGAGATGGTAAAAGCACTTATCTCATTGGGCAGGTCGATTAAAGAGATTGCGGATTTTTACAAAACAGACGAATCGGAAATAGAAAAAATGCTTTCAATGGCATAAATATTACAAAAGAATTATCAATGATATTTTATACTTGATTATTGTCTGGAATTGATGTAAAATAAGTTCTTGTAGTGTGTATGAATAAGGACAGCATAAAAACGCTGATCTGAGATATTGGTTTGGAGGAAAAAGGTTTGTCAACAAATAAAGAGCTTATTGAAAAACGCAGGACTTTTGCTATTATCTCTCACCCTGATGCAGGTAAAACTACCCTTACCGAAAAGCTGCTTCTGTATACCGGAACGATACAGCTTGCAGGTTCTGTAAAGGGAAAAAAGACAGATAAACATGCAGTATCAGACTGGATGGAGATAGAAAAGCAAAGAGGTATTTCCGTTACATCATCAGTTATGCAGTTCAATTATGACGGTTACTGTATAAATATCATTGATACCCCAGGTCACCAGGACTTTTCAGAGGATACCTACAGAACGCTTATGGCTGCGGATTCTGCGGTAATGGTCATTGATGCATCCAAGGGTGTTGAGGCTCAGACAAGAAAGCTTTTCAAGGTCTGTGTAATGCGTAATATTCCCATATTCACCTTTATCAACAAAATGGACAGGGAAGCCCTGAGCCCGTATGAACTTCTTGAGGATATTGAAAACGTGCTCGGTATCCATACCTGTCCGATGAACTGGCCGATCGGCTGCGGCAGGGATTTTAAAGGCGTTTATGACTTCCAAAAAAAGGAAATTCTTGCCTTCACCGCAAATAACGGTCAGCGTGAGGTTGAAATGGACGAGCTTACTGTTGATTCGCCGGAGCTTGACGACAGACTCGGTGAAACGCTTGCACAGACTCTCAGGGATGATATTGAGCTTCTTGAGGGTGCTGGAGATGAATTTGACCTTGAACAGGTGCGAACAGGAAAGCTTACGCCTGTATTTTTCGGATCAGCATTGACTAATTTCGGGGTGGAGCCGTTCCTTGCGGAGTTTCTGAAAATGACCACTCCGCCGCTGCCGAGAAAGACTGTGGAGGGTACGGTTGATCCCTTTGATGACGCTTTTTCAGCATTTGTTTTCAAGATACAGGCAAATATGAATAAGGCACATCGTGACAGGATCGCATTTATGCGTATATGCTCAGGAAAATATGACAGGACAATGGAAGTCTATCATGTACAGGGCAATAAAAAGATGCGTCTGTCCCAGCCGCAGCAGCTTATGGCTCAGGACAGAGAGGTAATAAGCGAGGCATATGCCGGCGATATAATAGGCGTTTTTGATCCGGGTATTTTTTCGATAGGCGATACAGTTTGTTCTCCGTCTAAAAAGGTGCAGTTTGAGGGTATTCCGACCTTTGCACCCGAGCATTTTGCAAGGGTAAGACTGAAGGATACGATGAAAAGAAAGCAGTTTGTTAAAGGTATAACTCAGATAGCACAGGAGGGCGCTATACAGATATTCCAGACTCTCGGAGGAGGTATGGAAGAGGTTATTGTGGGTGTTGTAGGTGTGCTGCAGTTTGAGGTACTTGAATACCGTCTTAATAATGAATATAATGTTGATATCGTTCTTGAGCATATGTCGTATGAACTTATAAGATGGATAGATAATGAGGATATCGATCCCAAGACGCTGAACCTTACCACGGATACAAAGAGAATTCAGGATCTTAAAGGAAAGCATCTTCTGTTATTTACAAGCGAATGGAATATTACATGGGCGCTGGAGCATAATAAGGGACTTGTCCTGACTGATTTCAGCAAAAACTGATATAAAAAACCGGATCTTCTTCAGTGGAAGAGGATCCGGATTCTTTTGCATTATTGCATTATTTATTTAATTGTAGAAGCAGTATTCTGCTCTGAATTCTGAGCAGAATCATTGTTGTGTATGCTTCTTTCCCTTATGTAAAGAAGCAGTGAAATACTGAGAACAAATGCAGAAACAAGTCTGAGTATCCATACATACATTCCATCCATCAGATTAAGACCGTGTACAAACTGGTCAAGGAACCACCATACACTTAAAAAAACGAAATAGCATGATAACAGATAAACAACCTTATTCTCTTTTCTGAAACGTAAAAACAGCATTACAGCTATAATAAGCCATAGAACAGAATAAACGTAACCCATGATGTTTCCCCTTTTCTTATTAGTCGGTATTATATAATGAATGTCAATCTTTTTCTTCCTGTACTCTGCGTGAAGAGAGTGTTTTTCCGGAACTCTTTTTTGTTTTTTTCGATGAGAACAATATGCTGAGAATAAGGTAAAGGATAACAGCGATGATCCCTACATAATGAATAATGAGCATAAATACGTTTCCGGGGAACAGCTGTTCAAAGGCATAATCTGCAAGTATCCATATGCCTTCAAAAAGAAAGAACAGCGCAACCGGTCGGTAATAACGGAAACTTCTCATCTTAGGGCTGTACATAATAGTGGTGGCAGCAAGACAAGCAGCGGCAGCAATTATAGCAAGCAGCATAGAAAAGACTTTCCTCCTTCCGAAATGTCACACTAATACATTATCCATATTTTCTAATTATACACAATCAATAGTAAAAAATCAATATAGAATAAAAAATTGCTATGTATTGTTACAGCATTGTATTAATTTGATTAACGATTTGTAATTAATAGTGCTTTATTACTTATGGTATATTTTTGAAGTATACAAAAGCTCCCGTCCTGAGTTCACAGGGCGGGAGCAGCCGGTCAGCAGCATGCGCCGGAAAATTTCATTTTTACGGAATTGATCTTGCTGCTGTCTGCCTGTTCGGCACTGTACCAGCCTCTTTCTTCCATTTTGGTGTAGATCTGATCCTGAAGTGAAAGTGCTGTGTGGAGTGAATCTTCAAAGGTATTTCTTACCTGTGCGGTTGAAGATTCGATTGCGCCGTGCATGAACAGATCGCAAACTCCCTTTTCAAGAAGGAGCATATTTTCCATAAGATCTCTGTCGTTTGTCATAATGATCCTCCTCAAAGCAGATGATAGAAATTGTTGAAGATAGAACAATGCGTCTGTTCTATTTCCTGAGCAAATGCTCTCAGTTCGCTGTCCTGAATGCTTTCGGCACTCTGGCTGCACTGTGTCCGGAAGTACTGCTCATGTCCGAGTGCGTCCTCGACATACATCAGTTCCTTACCTGTCATAGTATCATCTCCGTTAAATTTTTTAAGCTGTATCTGAGGAAAACGGTTTTAAACTAAACTGACTTTTCCTCAGTCTTGTTACAGTCCGTTCTGACTGTAATTTTAGTTTACCCGTTAAATGAACTTTTATGCATTTCAGATTTATGCTTGGGGAAAATAAATATATGGAATATAATGGTCTGAAAATTGGTTAAAAATTACAGCATTATATAATACTGTCAACTTTGTTGTTGTATAATTGTACGATATATACAATTATTTTAAATTGTACTATTTACAAATGTTTTTATTTATGTTACAATATGTATGTTAATAGTATGAAGTATTATCTATATAATTTATTAATGTCTGCATATATTCAGGTACTATAAATTATTATGCATGATCTGAATAATTATAATGTTCAGCAAAATTTTTGATTTCAATAATACAAGAGGACGGAGATGGTGAGAATGCAGAATGAATACTTGTTACAGAACGAAAGCTTTTTTAATATCACGAAGGAACTGAGGGATCTCAGCAGTATTTGTGAAACAAACGGAAAAATAGATAAGGAGCTTTATGCCAAATATGATGTAAAAAGAGGTTTGCGTGATATAAACGGCAAGGGCGTTCTTGCCGGACTTACAGAGATCTCAGAGATATGTTCATCAAAGGTAGTTGACGGCGTAAGTCATCCATGTGACGGAAAGCTTTATTACAGAGGAATAGATGTGGAGGATATCGTCAAGGG
>DEHG01000117.1 GCA_002351795.1 Ruminococcaceae bacterium UBA2806
CCTCCATAAAAATAATTCGGCAGACACTCCCCCGAAAGATGAGTGCCTGCCTTATTTGTGTTACTGATTTTTCATCAGTTCGTTTGCCCTTGTCTGAACCTTGCCGTAATCATAACCGGCAGCAGTCAGTTTCTGTTTGCGTTCGTCTCCGACAGACCATTTTCCGGCAATAACTTCCTTTGCAAGCTCATCGACAGATTTCTTTGCTGAAGTGTTTGATGTTCCGGTCGCAGTTGTCTTATATGCAGATGCCTTCTTTACACCTGCCTTGCGATATCCGTTATAGCCCTCAGCTTTTACGATAATGGGATAATTGGTATAGCAGTAGTTCATATCTACATTGCCATTGATACCGTTTACTCTGCCCTCATCGGAATACTGCCAGATACCGTACTTGTTGGCGGTATAAGTACAGCGGTAATTATACTGTGCCACCCACAGTGGATATTTACCTGCTACATTGTTGGATACAAAATTGTTCAGGTAGTAAGTAGAACAGTACAGTCCCGCAAGATAACCGTTCTTTTCAAGTTCTCCGCAGAAAACCTTGATAACGCTGTCACAGAATGATTTGCCTTTGGCAAACTGGCTCTGCTCCTCAAGGTCGAAGAAAATCGGGTATTCAAATTTCTTCCCCTTGATGACTTCCATACAAGCCTTGGCTTCTCTGACGGCATCTTCCACACTGTCTGCATACGAATACCAGTACGCACCCACATCCAGTCCTGCGGTCTTTGCGGCACTGTAATTCTGTTCAAAGCAGTTGTCCTTTTGGCTTGTTTCTCTGCCTAATCCTGCACGGATAATGACAAAGTCAATGCCGCTTGCCTTGATCTTTTTGTAGTCCACAACACCCTGCCATGTTGATACATCAATCCCCTTGATCATTATTGTCGTCCTCCTCTTTAATGTGTTTGTCGTGCAGCTGTTCCAGAACTTCCTTCAGCTTTTTCGGAATGGGAAGTCCCAGATGTGCTGCGTTTTCCAAAAGTGATACACCCTCATTCGAGAGATAGAAAAATATCACTGCCGTTCTAAGTACACTGCCTGTATGAATAATTTGAATGTCAATGATATTTGCCACGCCGACAAGCGTAAAAATAAGTACCTTTCGGCAGATACCCTTAAATCCTGCTTTGCTGGACAACTTTTTATCACTGACCGCACACATCAATCCCGTGATATAATCCACCGCCACGAAACAGAGCAGTGCGACAATAAGTCCGTCACAGCCGCCTAAAAAGTAACCTATCCATCCGCCCAATACAGTAAAAGCAAACTGTATGGCATTCCAGAATTCTTTCCTTAAGCATCACGCTCCTATAAAAATGTATGAAAAAAGCGACAGGCATCTGCCGCTATTCTTCCTGAATTGTATATGTTATTTTCATTGTCTTGTCCGCTGTTTTGATGACGGAGATTTCAAGATTATTGATAGTCGCCAGATACGGTGTCCGCAAAAATATGTTTTGTCGTGTAGAGTCGGCATAGTAGCCGCCAAAACTGAAAAGATACGGTCCGTATTGAAAAAGCGGCGTACCTGTGTAAGTCCAAGGTGCGTTGTTGGCTTTTTTGAAAACTTTGTCCTCAGTATTGATGATAAAATCACTGCCTACAACCCAGTCACCAATATTGGCAAGATACAGCGTTCCGCTGTTATAGTAATCGTTACTGCAGCTGTAATTTGTTGTAAATCCGAGCGGTATTTCTTTAACATCGGCGGGATTTTCAATGTTGATTTTATAAACTTTCGTCTTGTCATAAGACACCATGTACAAAAAAACCGTTCAATAAAACACTCTGCACATTCCTGTACGGATTTTCATTATAGCGGGTATGATAACCTGCTGCCTGAATTTTTGCACCATTGATAATCATTGTTTCTTCCGTAAAGGAAAAATCCGCTTTGCTTATCTTGATTTTCTTGATATTGGCATTTCCGCTGTTGTTCGGGTCAGCCCAAAATCCATACCAATAACCATCTTTTCCGTCAAAGAAGTCATAATGTCCTTCATTCCTGTTGGGGTCTGCCATTACAAATGAAGTCGGGTTCAGCTTGACCTCTGAAAGCACATCGTGATTGCTGCCAAGCATTGTATCATTCAGACCTACGCTTGTAAAACTCATGCGTATTTTTTGAATAATAAGCTCATTGCTTGTATTCAGTCCGATAGTCCATAAAAAGTTGTTTTCGGGGTCTATCTCAACTGCATTGATATAAGCAGTTCTGGCTTTTCCGCTGCTCTCACCGTTCCGTGACCGCATTGTCCACACAAAGCCCGTGCCGTTATAGGTATCGCCCATATAGGCAAGACCTGCCCATTTATGAGTGAGTGTTACACAAGATATAGTGCCGTTAGCCTGTGAAGTTGTAAAGTCCCAGACAAACTTATAACCGTTATCCAGTTTCTTTGTTTCAGTCAGGTTCAGACTGCCACGCTTGATATTTGTCGTAGCATTGACATCATTTGAAGCATATCCGACACATGGATTAGCGGACGGTGCGTAGTATTTGTCGGGATCTTCTTCAATGGTATCAGAGAAAAGCAAAATCCCGCCGATACCGTTAGGACACAGCGGCAGCATATTGGCATTAAGATCGTTAGTGTTGCCGTTGATAGTGAACAGCATACCGTCAATGTTATGGCTGAAAAAATCGGCTATGGCATTAGTAACAAGGTTGGTTTCTTTGTATTTTTCAATCTTACCTGTTCTGACATCTGTCAGTTCTATTTCTGTAATTCCTTTCAAAGTTTCTCACCTCAATTCAGATAATGAACAGTTATTTTATTGACATATCCGCCCTCACGCAGTGCAAATCTTATTTTGTACTGCCTATCTACAGCGGCTTCATTCCACGCATCCGTGCCTATTGTTTTTACAGATTCATGGTTCATGCCGCTTGTTTCTTCCGACAGAACAACCCATCTGCCCTCGGTATAGGCTTTCCATGTACTGCCTCCGTCAAAGGAAAATGCAAAAAGCGTGTTCTCATCAGCATCTATCTCCACGCTTTCAATGCCCAAAATCGTACTGTCATTCATCTCTGTATTTTGGGAATAAACCAACTGCACAGGCGGTACAGCTTTCAGCTTTGCGGAAATGGACGGCAGTTCGGAATCGGAGTCCTGCCAGTAATACAGCGTTGGGTCAATAAGCTTTGAAAAAATTACATCTCGTGGAAAATCCTCAAACCCATATTCACGAAAACTGTTTGCAGAAAGTCGGCTTATCGGCACTTCTTTCAGATAGGACATTTCATCAAAGACAAGGCTTTCATCGTCAAATTCGAGATTTCCGAAACCGCTGTTCTGATAGGTACTGTCGGTCAAAGTGTTATAAAAACATGGTCTGACCTGTTCGTCAACACATGGTACAAGGTGCAGTTTTTGTTCCTCTCCCTGCCATAAATCAATGCTGTATATTATCCCACGAAAATACCGGCTGTCGAGTTTTTCTGCTGTATTCATTGTTCCGATAACCAGTTCGCAGGTGGCTGTAAATTCCGATTCATCGAATGAAATAATAGTTATGCCGTCACGCTTCAAGCCGTCCCTTGAAAGTTCTATCGTGATAGATGTATCGTTATAATCGTCTACTTCCTCTGTAATGCTCTGATCGCCGTAAACACAAGTAATATGTTTACTGTCTGTCAGGAACACACCGAACATATCCGTTGATTTAT
>DEHG01000039.1 GCA_002351795.1 Ruminococcaceae bacterium UBA2806
GGCTCCGGCGGCTCGCCGGTTGACAAAAGAGAAAGGATAATGTATAATTGGATTGTTGAATATTTTTGGGCAAATTTTTATTTATGTTTGAAATTTGCTGAACGGAGGATAATGAAATGAGTAAATTGCAGGATCTTATTGTCAGCTATTATGATGAAAATGAGGATAAGGCTATATTTGAAAAAATAGTTCATGAAATACAGACTTGTGATAAGGTATGGACGGCTTTTTCTCCTGTTACAAAAAACCACTTTGTTGATTATGTTCAGGGCAGACCGACAGCTTTTCTGTTTTCGGAAAAAGAATATTGCACGATGTATTGTGAGCATATGAAGGAATCCGGCTTTGAAATCGGCTGCGCCGAATGTTCAAAGGAAAACAGACTCGGTATGTTTGCGGATTACCATAGAAGCGGATTTGAATGTGTTATTGTCGATAACGGAAAACGCTACATATTCATGGAGCTGACAGAGCTTATCAATATACCTGACTTTAAAAATGAACCTGAGGAAAACCGCCCCATGATAAATCCTGCTCTTGTGTGCAGCGCAGACAGATTCTTCCAGTGTCTTGCCGCAAACGCCGTATCGCCGGATAAAGAGTTGAATATGCTCGTTGATACATATTACGCAAAATATATTATTCCTGTTGTCGGAGAGATAAAGGATAATTCGGCTACTATTCCGGGACTTGAAAGAAGCGACGGACATAAAGTCGTTCCTTTCTTTACTGATGTATCGGAATACAGGAAGTTTGACCCGAACGGCAAATTCAATATGGCTATGTCTGATTTTACACAGATCGAAAGTCTTTGCAATTCCGGAGAAACTGTAGTTGTGAATCCTATGGGATTTAACCTGACCATGACAAAGAAACACGTTGACGCTGTACGCAGAGCTATAAATTCAGTACCTAATAACGGTAAAGCAGAACGTGCGGTCATATTTTCTCCCGACAGAGTTCCGAAGGCTCTTATTGACGGGCTTAACGTTATCCTTGACAATACCGACGGCGTAATGGCAGGATATGTAATGGGAATGAGAAAGAATAACGAATCACAGTATCTTGTTGTAATTGACTGCGGTGAAAACGACAGTGAAAAGACAACGGAAATAATGAACTCCGTCAAAGAGATAGCAGGAAATATTGAAACAAAGGAAAAGGTCGAATATCTGCCTGCATCCTCAAGTATCGGACAAGCTGCGGTCGCTAATGCAGAACCGTTCTTCCGCCGTTACATTGTCAATATGGACGAAGAAGAATAATTAAGAATAAAAGAATGAGCGCAGGCTGTTGATCAGATAGCCTGCGCTGAAATTTTTATGTATCTTTTTTAGTTTTATTCGGGTCGATAAACATTATAAGTATAGCAGCTGCTAAAGGCGCACTGCAAAAAATAACGCTCTTTTCCATAAAGACATTGGTGACAAGAGTACTTATCGCAGCACCGATAATGAAGAAAAGAACAATGGCATAGAATTTTCCTGCCTTATGCAGACACTCTTTATCCTTTTTTAATGCATATAAAGAAAGCGCTTCAGTACCGCTGCGAAGGTTGCCGGTACACATTGTAGTGGCACATACTATACCTCTGACCTTTCGGAATGACTGTACCTGCAGTGACGCAACAAAGGATATCAGTACGTTTGAGATGGTATTATATTGTATCCCTTCTACCTTGCCCTGCGGAAGAAACGTTACAAGAATAACAATAGCAAGCTCTAAAAGAAGAATGTATTGTCTCCAGTGCAGTCTGCCGCCGTCCATTTTATCTTTGATATGTTCCGAAAGAATGATACCAATGATAAAAGCTATTATCGGCGGGATATATGACAGTGCCCGCAGAACATCTCCGGATACAAGGTTTATTGCAAGGAGCATGACATTTCCGGTCTGGGCATTGGCAAATACCTGTCCCCTTGCTATATATGTATAGGCGTCGAGATAACCTCCGGCTACGGCAAGTATCGCACCGACGGTAAATGTTTCCGCCATATGATGATGACCCGACAATTTCATTGTATCAACTCCGATGAATATTGACAAAGTAAAAACGTATGTTGATCACATTCCCGATCCTGTGCTTTTGTCCGGCAAAGAAGCTTTGCCATAATATATGCCTGAATCTGACCTGCAATTTTATTTTACTATGATTTCAGTTTTATGTCAACAATGACGATCAGAAAAACGTCCTAAAAATAAATATAACTCACTCTTTAAACGAAAAACATTTTTCAGAGTGTATTTTGTATCGGGAGTTCTTAATTCAAGACAGCAGAAATATAAAATCACAAATCAGAATAAAAGAGTATATGTGAGAAAAAAGGCAAAATCAAGAGATTGATAATTATACCGTTAATTTTTCAAAAAAAGTGCTTGACTTAGTGAGTATGTTGTGTTATTATCTAACTTGTGACAAAAAGGCTTTTTATAATGAGCCGTTATCATACAGCCCTTTGCGGGCGGGAAATGCAGAAGCATTTCGGAAATAGAAAAAAATCTGGAATTTTGGGAGGATTTACGCTATGTCAACTTTTATGGCTAAGGCAGGCGAGGTTGAGCGCAAGTGGTATGTTATCGACGCATCCGGTAAAACGCTCGGTCGTCTTGCAGTACAGGTTGCCGACCTTCTCAGAGGCAAGAATAAACCCACATTCACACCTCATGTAGACTGCGGCGATTACGTTGTTGTTGTTAACGCTGAGAAGATGGTTCTCACAGGCAAGAAAGCAGAGCAGAAGTATTATTATCATCACACAGGCTATATCGGTCACATGAAGTCTGTACGTTATGATAATCTCATGGCAAACAAGCCAGAGATGGCGCTGGAGCTTGCAGTAAAGGGCATGATCCCTGCAAACACACTCGGCAGAAAGGCTATGACAAGACTTCATGTATACAAGGGTGCAGAGCACAAGCATGAGGCTCAGAAGCCTATCGTATTGGAATAATGAGAGGGGAGGCATAAATAATGGATTATAATAAGACACCTTTTTACTACGGCACAGGCAGAAGAAAGAGTTCTGTTGCAAGAGTAAGACTTTATAAAGGTACCGGCAAGGTAACCATCAATGAAAGAGATATAGATGATTATTTCGGTCTTGAGACACTGAAGCTCATCGTTCGTCAGCCCCTCGTTCTCACAGGAACAGAAGGACAGTTTGACGTTGTATGCAGAGTTTCCGGCGGCGGTGTTACAGGTCAGGCAGGTGCTATCCGTCACGGTATTTCAAGAGCGCTTCTTAAGTTTGACAATGAGACACTTCGTCCGAAGCTCAAGAGAGCAGGCTTCCTCACTCGTGACCC
>DEHG01000099.1:0-2307 GCA_002351795.1 Ruminococcaceae bacterium UBA2806
CAGGAGATATTTCACCGGAAAAAAGAAAGGACACTGCCGAAAACGGTCAGCATCCGTATGCGATAATAATTACCTGTTCGGATTCGAGGGTAATTCCCGAAAGCATTTTCAATGCGGGGATAGGGGATCTTTTTGTTATCCGTGTTGCGGGAAATGTCATGGACGATCACCAGTTAGGCTCGGTGGAATATGCTGCATCACATCTTGGGGTGAATCTGATAGTTGTGCTTGGTCACACGCACTGCGGCGCAGTTGACGCTGCAATAAATCATGACCCTGACGGATACATAAAGTTCATCACAGATGAGATAAAGACCGCTGTCGGTGATGAAACTGACGGATACAAGGCATGCTGTCTGAATGTTCGTCACAGCATTGATATCATTGAAAACAGCTTTGATATACAGAAGGAAGAAAGCAGTCATGGACTGATAGTCGTCGGTGCGGTATATGATATAGAAAGCGGAAGAGTTGATTTTATATGAAAGAAAACCGCAGTACTGTGACAAAAACACAGTACTGCGGTTGGTTTTTTAACCGAGTATTTCTGCTATATCAGGAAAAATATCAAGACTTCTTTTCAGAATACCGTTCATGTATGCTATCGCCGTACCGTAATTGGTGATCGGGATATTCTCATCATCGGCGCATTTGAGACGGTATTTCATTTCTCTTTCACTCAGCATACAGCCGCCGCAGTGGATTATCATTTTATATGCGCTCAGATCATCGGGAAAGCCTGTTCCGCTTGACCATTCATAATCCAGATCGGAAATGCCTGTATACTTTGCGATAAGCTTAGGCAGCTTTACCGTACCGATATCACCGCACTGACGGTGGTGTGTGCAGCCCTCGGAAATGAGGATCCTGTCCCCGCTGTGAAGTGTATCAAGAGCCTTTACACCCTCAACGGCAAGTCGGAGATTGCCCTTGTAATTTGCAAAAAGTATTGAAAACGATGTTAAAAGTATATCGTCGGGTGTATCCATGCTGACTCTTCTGAATGCCTGACTGTCGGTTATTACGACAGCGGGTTTTTTACCGAGAGAAGCAAGCGTCTGCGGCAGCTCCTCGGGCTGGGTCACGAATGCCATGCAGTGATGGTCAAGCAGATCACGGATAGTCTGCTGCTGGGGGAGGATAAGCCTTCCTTTTGGAGCAGATTCATCTATCGGAACAACAAGTACTGCGATATCATCCTTTTTCAGCATATGTGAAACAATGGTTTTTGTGTTTTCATGACCCTTTGAAAGAGCGGCGATCATTTCTTTAAGCTCGTTGATATTGCAGCCTGTTTCTGCGCTGACAAGGATCTCATGACTGTCGGTTATTTCAGCCTTTGCAAGATCATTTTTATTGTAGGCAATAATGTAGGGTATGTTTTTATCCTTGATACGCTCTAAAAGCGCTCTGTCCTGCTCAGTCATTCCTATAACGGAGTCTATTACAACGACTGCAATATCGGTTTTGTTAAGCACCTGATAGCTTCTTTTTACTCTGAGTGTACCAAGATCGCCCTCATCGTCTATGCCCGGAGTGTCGATTATAACGACAGGGCCGAGGGGCAGAAGCTCCATAGCCTTTGAAACGGGGTCGGTCGTTGTTCCGAGCGTTTCGGAAACGATAGCAAGATCCTGTCCTGTGACAGCATTCACAACGCTGGATTTGCCTGCATTTCTCCTGCCGAAAAAAGCAATATGAAGTCTGTCGGCGGATGGAGTTGAATTCAAGCTCATATATTTACATTCCTTTCATGGAACAAAGATGATGTTTTGATATTGTATCCATTCAATAATCGGTCATGTGCGAGTTATTCCGTTTTTCTGAAATAGTCTGGCACAATAACATTCAGCTGATAAAAGATCAGGCAGGCTTATTCAGGTAAGCCAGTTTCTGAAACCGCTGTTTCTTATGCATACGATCGAATTATCAGAATCTGAAATCTCTTTTGCCCTCGTTTACAATTTCATCAAGATAATTTATTGCACGTTCACGGCGTTTCGGATCTGGAACGTTCTGAATTTCACGTCTGATAAGCTCCTCGCCGATCTTTTTTGTTTCGGGGCTTGCATAGTCGGTAAGGAATTCCTGCAGTGTCATAAGCGCATTGGGATGACAGCAGTTCTGTATCTGACCGACCTTGCACAGTGCCATGAACCTGTCGCCGGTTCTGCCTTCACGGTAGCAAGCTGTACAGAATGAGGGGATGTAGTCCTTTTCCATAAGCCAGCGAACTACCTCATCAAGACTGCGCTGATCGGATACGTCAAACTGCTCGGTATCATGCGGTCTTTCCTCGGGTGAATA
>DEHG01000099.1:2427-2751 GCA_002351795.1 Ruminococcaceae bacterium UBA2806
CATTACCTTTGCACGACAGGCTTCGCTTTCTCTTGTGGAGATTATCATTCCGGTATACGGAACGGCAATTCTGATACAGGCTATGATCTTTGCGAATGTATCGTCATCTATTCCGTTGTCAAATACTGACGGGTCGATATCAGCGGCTCTTTTTATTCTCGGAACGCTTATAGTATGAGGGCCTACGCCGTGAACAGCTTCAAGATGCTCGGCATGCATAAGCAGACCCGCAAATTCATAGCGGTACAGCTCAAGTCCGAACAGAACGCCCAGACCTACGTCATCAATACCGCCTTCCATAGCTCTGTCCATAGCCTCGGTATG
>DEHG01000099.1:2819-11632 GCA_002351795.1 Ruminococcaceae bacterium UBA2806
TGATAAGTCTCCTGGAAAAGGATATATGTGCCGATACCCGCATCCTTGAGCTTTCTGTAATTTTCAACGGTAGTAGCGGCTATATTTACATTAACACGGCGGATAGCGCCGTTTTTATGCTTTATGCTGTAAATTGTTTTGATACATTCAAGGATATATTCAATGGGATTGTTTACGGGGTCTTCGCCGCTTTCGATTGCAAGACGCTTGTGACCCATATCCTGAAGAGCGATGACCTCAGCTTTGACCTCTTCCTGAGTAAGCTTTTTTCTCGGTATATCCTTGTTCTGATAGTGGTAGGGGCAGTAAACGCATTTGTTTACGCAGTAGTTTGAAAGGTAAAGCGGCGCAAACATTACGATACGGTTTCCATAAAAAGCCTGCTTTATCTCACGGGCAAGATCATACATTTTTTCCGTCATTTCGGGAATATCACAGGCAAGCAGTACGCTTGCTTCTCTATGTGTAAGACCTGCACATTCAACGCCTCTGCCTGTTTTTTTAGGTCTGGCCTTTTCAAGTATCTGTTCGATAAGCTCTTTGTTATGCTTATTTGCATCGGCATAAGCAAGAGTTTCAAGTATTTCCTCGTGATTTATAAATTCCTCAGCTCTGAGGGATTTAGGATCATATGACATTTCAATTCTTCTTTCTTATTTAGTTCTTTACAGTTGCATTGAGGGAGAAACACAGTCCCCTCTGTCCGTTACAACATTATATCCGATAGACTTCATGCGGTTTTGCAGACATTGCCTGCATTCCGCCGCTTCATCACCCGTACATATTTTATTGTCGTACAGCAGATATTTTTTTCTGACCGATACGGGTGAAAGATTGGGCATGATTACATTTGCGCCCGCTAAAATACCCTTTTCCCGCCCGAGCGGGTGGATCGTCCCGAGTGCAGTCGTTGACGGCAAAAGCACATACGGCAAAGTCAGCCTTATCAGCCCAAGCATAAAAAGTGTCAGCTCCATCGTTCCGCTTTTTTCATCACGGAACGGGGTGTCATGGTGAGCTATAAATGGCCCGATACCCACCATATGCGGTTTAAGCTTTTTCAGGAAAATAAGCTCCTGTGCAAGATCCTCTGCTGTCTGATACGGTGAACCGACCATAAAACCGCATCCGACCTGATAGCCGATGGATTTAAGGTCATAAAGGCAGTTTATTCTGTTCTGCCATGAAAGTCCGGACGGATGAAGCTTACTGTAATGCATCGGGTTTGCCGTTTCATGCCTCAGAAGATAACGGTCTGCGCCTGCGTCAAAAAAAGCCTTGTAGCTTTCATGAGTTTTTTCTCCTACAGAAAGTGTCAGGGCACAGTCCGGGAATCCTGTCTTTATCGAGCTTATGATATCGACCATTTTTTCATCGGTGTAATACGGATCCTCGCCGCCCTGCAAAACGAATGTGCGGAATCCGAGATCATAGCCCTCATGACAGCAAAGCATTATATCATCCTTTGAGAGACGATAGCGCTCGGCATTCTTGTTGCTGCGCCTTATACCGCAGTAAAGACAGTCGTTTTTGCAGTAATTGGTGAATTCTATCAGACCTCTTATATATACGTCTTTTCTATAAAACTTCTGTCTTAATCTGCATGACTTTTCAAAAAGATATTCAGAAAGCTGTGAGTCAAAGCCCGATATAAGGGAGGCGTATTCCTCCTTTGACAGCTCCTGTCCGGCTTCAAGCCTGTCGATCAGTTCTTTCATGATCAGACGTTGGAACAGACAGCCTTTGAGCTTATACCGTCAAGCATGCCTATCTTGCCGGCGAGAGTATTTGTAACATCTGTCGGGGCGTCAAGCGCAATGCTGATAATATTGATTTTCTTTTCACGGTAGGGAAGACCCATCCTGCCGATTATATAATCGCTGTACTCGTGAAGAAGATCGTTGAGTTTGTCGGTGGATTCTGGATTTTCAACGATAATGCTGATAATTGAAACATGATTTTCCATTTGTTTTACTCCTTTTCTGTACTGCATACAAAAGAAAAAAGCACCCGACAGGGCGCAGAACACAATGCTTCGGCATGGAAGCGGATTATGCATTACACCTTGCCCAAAGGACGAACCTTTTGTATCAGCCGTAAATAATTTTAATAAAGTTTCAGGCAAGCAGACGCTCACTTTTTAACTATGTGCAGATTATATCATATCTGTCTTAAATTTTCAATAGGAAATAATCAATAAACTATGGAAATTTATTAAAACTTATGCTATAATGATATATTACGATGACCTCTAAAAAACTGAGTAAGCAGTTATAAGTTAAAATCGTGGGGATCTGCCCCATAACCTGATCTCTGAAAGCCTTTTCAGAGACGCTCTTATAAAAAAGCAACGGAGGATGTTATGGAAAAAATACAGTTTTCAGCGCCTTGTCTTTTCGGAATAGAAGGCATTTGTGCAGATGAGCTGAAAAGAGCAGGGATGGAAAATGTCAGAGCCGAAAACGGAAAGGTCCTGTTTGAAGGAGACTTTACGACCCTTGCAAGGGCAAATCTTTGTTCAAGATATGCCGAACGGGTGCATATACTCCTTGCAAGGTTCAAGGCGTTCAGCTTTGAGGATCTTTTTCAAGGCGTCAGGAAAATAGAATGGGAAAACTGGATAGCTGAGGATGAAGCTTTCCCCGTAAAGGGTCACAGCGTCAATTCAAAGCTTGCAAGCGTTCCCGACTGCCAGAAGATAATAAAAAAGGCAGTTGTCAGCCGTCTGTCGTCAAAATACGGCAAAAGCTGGTTTGATGAAACAGGAAGCCTTCACCGTATACAGTTTCTGATAATAAAGGATGAGGTCAGCATTTTGCTTGATACGTCCGGAGAGGGGCTGCATAAAAGAGGCTACAGGCGTGATGCGACGGCTGCGCCGATAAAGGAAACTCTTGCCGCCGCTATGGCAGATCTGTCGCACGTTCGCCCGTTCAGTACGGTCATAGATCCGTTCTGCGGTTCGGGCACTATACTTATTGAATCGGCTTTGAAAGCGCTGAATATCGCCCCGGGGATCAGCAGGAGCTTTTCTGCGGAAAAGTGGAAATGTATGCCCGCAGATATCTGGGAGCAGGAGAGAAACAGATGTATTGAGCTGATAAACCGTGACGTACCATTTCAGGCATACGGCTATGATATCGACAAGGATGCGCTGGAGCTTACAATGGCAAATGCAAAAATAGCCGGTGTCGATGACCGCATACATGTTGAAAAAAGAGATATTGCAGATTTCAGCAGCAATCATGAAAGGGCAGCAATTGTTACCAATCCGCCTTACGGTGAAAGACTGCTTGATATAGAACAGGCAAGGAAGCTTTACCGTATCATGGGCAGGAGATTTGAAAAGCGTCAGGGTTACAGCTATACCGTTATCAGTCCGGATGAAAATTTCGAGCGCAGCTTCGGACGTCCGGCGGATAAAAGAAGGAAGCTTTATAACGGCATGATAAAATGTCAGGTTTATATGTATTTTAAAAATTGAAACAGAGGGAAAAAATGAAGATAAAAACAGAAAGACTTGTACTTGAGCCGCTTGGCACAAAGCATTATGAATCAACATTAAAATATTCGACAGATCCGGGAAATACAAGGATGATGTGTTTTCTTCCTTGTGACGACGGAACAGAGGTAATGGATTATCTAAGAAACTGCGAGATACAGTGGCAGAGATATATGCCGAAATATCTTGACGCCGCTGTGATACTTGATGAAGTACATATCGGCGCAGTAAGCGTAGAATTGCTTGAAGGAAATAAAGTCGGTGAGCTTGGATGGATATTGGACAAGCATTACTGGGGAAACGGTTATGCTGTTGAAGCGGCAAAGGCTTTTATAGAATATATCAAAGAGAGATTCGGTATAGACCTTTTTATTGCCCACTGTGACGGCGATAATCAATTATCCGCCAGAGCGCTTGAAAAGCTGGGAATGACTCTTAAAGAAAGCTACAACGGCAGGAAGAACCGCAATTCAGCCGAAGAACGCATTGAATTGCTTTACGAATTAAACATGGAGTAAGACAGATGGAGGCAGAATATGTCATTTACACATCTTCATGTTCATACCGTATACAGCCTGCTTGACGGGGCCTGCAAGATACCCGAGCTTATAGAAAGGGCAAAGGAGCTTGGTCAGACAAGCATTGCGATCACCGATCACGGCAATATGTACGGTGCAATAGAATTCTATAAGGCGGCAAGGTCTGCCGGAATAAAACCTGTTATAGGATGTGAGGTATATGTATCTCCCCGCAGCAGGTTTGATAAGGAAACACGAATAGACAATATAAACAGTCATTTAGTCCTTCTTTGCGAAAATGAAACAGGGTATAAAAACCTTATGCGCCTTAATTCTCTTGCATGGACGGAGGGCTTTTACAGTAAGCCGAGAGTAGATCATGAATCGCTTGAAAAATATCATGAAGGGCTGATAGCGCTTTCTGCTTGTCTTGCGGGTGAGATACCGAGGGCACTTCTGAATGACAATTATGAAGATGCAGTAAAGACGGCTAAGTGGTACAGGGATACCTTCGGCAGGGATAACTATTTTATTGAAATACAGGATCACGGCATAAGCGAACAGAAAAGGTTGAATCCGCAGCTTATAAGACTTGCCCGTGAGCTTGATATACCACTTGCTGCAACAAACGACTGTCATTACATAACAAAAGAGGACAGCAGGGTGCAGAATATTATGCTCTGTATCCAGACAAACCATACTATAAATGAAAGAAATCCGATGGCATTCCCGACAATGGAATTCTATCTTAAAAGCGAAAAAGAAATGCTTTCGCTTTTCCCGCAGTGTCCTGATGCTGTTGAAAATACGGCAAGGATAGCTGACAGATGCAATGTCGAGATCGAGTTCGGAAAGCTTAAACTCCCGAAATTCGGGATACCCGACGGACAGAAGGATCATCTTGAATATTTCAGGAAGCTGTGCTATGACGGTCTGCAAAAATATTACGGAGCTTCGCCAGAGCAAAGTATTATCGACCGTCTTGAATATGAGATCGGCGTTGTGTCACAGATGGGATATATAGATTATTATCTTATCGTTGCCGATTATGTCAATTATGCAAAATCTCACGGTATACCTGTAGGCGCAGGCAGAGGCTCGGGCGCAGGAAGTCTTGCGGCTTACTGCATCGGCATCACTGAGATAGACCCTATAAAGTATGATCTTCTTTTTGAGCGTTTTCTGAATCCCGAGCGTGTCAGTATGCCCGATTTCGATGTCGATTTCTGCACAGAAAGACGTCAGGAGGTCATAGATCATGTTATCCGCAAATACGGAGCAGATCATGTCGCACAAATCGTGGCTTTCGGAACAATGGCTGCAAGGGCTGCGATACGGGATGTAGGAAGAGCGCTTGATATACCTTATGCAGTATGCGATAAGGTCGCAAAGCTTATCCCGAAGGAGCTTAATATCACACTCAGACGTTCGCTTGAAATATCGCCTGAGTTTAAGTCCCTGTATGAAAACGATATGCAGATACATGATCTTATTGATACGGCGATGAAGCTTGAGGGTATGCCCCGGAATACAACTACTCATGCTGCGGGGGTTGTAATTACAGACAGACCCGTTTATGATTATGTTCCGCTTGCAAAAAATGATAATATAGTTGTTACCCAGTTCACAATGACTGAGCTTGATGAGCTTGGACTTCTCAAAATGGACTTTCTGGGACTGAGAAACCTTACGGTACTGAATTATGCCCAGCAGATGATACGCAAGACAAAGCCGGAATTTGATGTCAGCAGTATACCCGATGATGATAAGGCTGTTTTTGAGATGTATGCAAGGGCTGATACGGAGGGCGTGTTCCAGTTTGAATCTAAGGGCATGAAGAATGTGCTTGTACGTCTGCGTCCGGAAAGCCTTGAAGATATAATAGCGGTAATATCGCTTTACCGTCCGGGTCCAATGGATTCAATACCGAGATATATCGAAAACCGTCATCACCCCGAAAGAATAACATATAAGCATCCCCTTCTTGAACCGATACTTAAAGTTACATACGGATGCATTGTATATCAGGAGCAGGTAATGCAGATCTTCCGCAGTCTTGCGGGTTATTCCCTTGGACGTGCCGATATAGTAAGACGTGCAATGGCAAAAAAGAAAAAGAAGGTAATGGATGAGGAAAAGGAAGTTTTCATCCATGGACTTACCGATGATGACGGCAATGTGATCGTTGACGGCTGTATAAGACGGGGTATAGATGAAAAGACTGCGCTTGATATTTTTTCGGAAATGGAAAGCTTTGCTTCATATGCGTTCAACAGGGCGCATGCCGCAGCCTATGCATATATTTCCTATCAGACAGCTTATGTAAAATATCATTATCCACGGGAATATCTCTGCGCTCTTATGTCAAGCGTTCTCAGCGACAGCGGTAAGATAGCGGTTTATATAGATGAATGTGCAAGGCATGGAATAAGCGTCCTTCCGCCCGATGTTAATGAAAGCGAGGGCGGCTTCAGCGTAAGCGGCAGCAATATCCGCTTCGGTCTTGGAGCTATAAAAAATGTTGGCTATGGTCTTATTGAAAATATAGTAAGTAATCGTAAAGAAAAGCTGTATACAAGCTATTATGATTTTCTCAGCAGGGTATACGGCAGAGAGCTTAATAAGAGGGCTATAGATAATCTGATATTTTCGGGTGCGCTTGACAGTCTCGGCGCAAACAGACGTCAGATGGTGCTTGTTACAGATACATTTATGCAGCATATCGAGGGAGAAAAGAAAAACAGTCTTGAAGGACAGATGAATTTCTTTTCCGCTGAAACAGGTTCAGCACCTGATCTTCCCGCTGCATCCGAATTCCCAAAAAGTGAGCTTTTGTTAAAGGAAAGGGAAACAACAGGGCTGTATCTGAGCGATCATCCGCTTTCACAATATGACGAAACGGCAAGAGAGCTTGGAACTGACAGACTGAATGATATAATTGCCGATGAAGGCGGAGCTTATTCCGATGGCAAGAGGACAGATATTCTCTGCCTTATATCAAAAATACGCACAAAGATAACAAAGAATAACAGCCGTATGGCATTTGTATCTATAGAGGATAAATACGGTTCTGTTGAAATGATCGTATTCCCGAGACAGTTTGAAGAATACGGCGGTATGCTTACAGAGGGAAAGGTCGTCAGGGTGACAGGATCCGTTGACCGCAAGGAGGACGACCCCGTAAAGATAATCTGTGACAAGATACTTCCCGCTGTGCAGAATTTATCAGGCATGAATAAAAAGCAGAAGCCTGCCGGCAAAAAAACGCCGAGGGGATTATATCTTCGTCTGCCCGATGACAAGTGTACGGAATATGTCAGGGCAATGCAGATAATAGATATTTTTGACGGACCGGAGCATCTGTTTATCAAATTCACCGGAAACGGAAAGATAGTAAAAGACCCTGAGTCAAGACGTGTGGATCCAAATAATGTAATGCTCAGGGAGCTTTGCAGGCGTATAGGGAGAGAAAATGTAGTATTTGTAGAATAAATCGTAAAAAATTACATAAAATCCTTGATTATATACAAAAAATTGTTTATAATTATTGTAGCTGAAAACATTGCAGAAAATTTATGACGATCTGCTGATAAGCCGTATGCGTTTTTTTGCAGGGCTGAGTCCATATTACACGAATGTTGGCTTAGAATTCATCAGTTGTTGTTAATATTTTTATTGAACTTTATGATATGTAAAAGAGGTGGTAATGTATGAGTCCTGACCCTTATGGTAATCAACGAAATAATAAGATCAAAGGAGCAAGACTGCATTGCCGCCTGTTTTGTTGATACAGCGGCAATAGTATTTCTTTTGTTTCCTGCGGAAAGGAATGAACGCTGTGGTAAGTTACTATAGAACTGTAAACGGCAGAATTGAAGAAATAAAAGAATATGAAGAAGGCTGCTGGGTAAACTGCATTTCTCCCGATGAGGAAGAAGTGGATTATCTTCTAAATTTTTTTGATATACCGCCCGAGCTGCTGAGAAGTGCGCTTGATGAAGAGGAATCGGCGCATATTGACAGCGAGGATGATACAACGCTTATAATCATAGATGTACCTGTAGTAGAAAAGGTGTCGGGGAGCATCACATATTCCACAATGCCTATAGGTATAATGATAACAAATAAAAATGTTATTACGGTATCGCTCAGGGAAAGCACTATACTTACAGAGTTTTCCGAGGGTGTTGTACGCAATGTAAGGACTGATTATAAGACGCATTTTGTTCTGCATATTATGCTGAGGATGGCTACCAAATATCTTCAGTACTTGAAGCAGATAGATAAAATAAGCAACAGGATAGAACGCAATCTCAGAAAGAGCGCAAAGAATAAGGAACTGAACCAGCTTCTTGATGTAGAGAAATCTCTTGTATATTTTTCTGCGTCCCTTAAATCGGATGAAATAACGCTTGAAAAAATAATGCGTGGAAGATATATAAAGCTTTACGAGGAGGATCAGGATCTGCTTGAGGACGTTCTTATTGAGATCAAGCAGGCGGTTGATATGACGGCGACCTATCTCAATATCCTTAACGGAACGATGGATGTTTTTGCGTCGATTATTTCCAACAACCTTAACGTTATCATGAAAATACAGGCATCGCTGACATTGCTTGTTTCAGTGCCTACTGTTATTTCAGGTATTTACGGTATGAACATAATCGGAGGTCTGCCTTTTGACAAGCTGTGGTGGTTCCCGCTTGTTTTGTCGGCGGTGCTTATGTTCCTTGTATACATATTCCTTAAAAGGAAGGATATGTTTTAACGGTAGGGCATCTCTAAAAACTTGT
>DEHG01000099.1:11707-11834 GCA_002351795.1 Ruminococcaceae bacterium UBA2806
GGAAAGGTTTTTAGAGGTTGCCGGTAATCTGTTTGAAGGGAGCAAGGAATGATTATAGGACGCTGATAAACAAAATTCACCTGTCGGGTGATTGTTATAAACCAGATAAAAAGCCGGCGGATAAAAT
>DEHG01000099.1:11840-11985 GCA_002351795.1 Ruminococcaceae bacterium UBA2806
TATCTACCGGTTTTTTGATTATATTATGGCGGTGATTTGTATGAATGAAGAAAAACTGTTCCATTTGCAGATACCGAAGAATTTCGGCGCAGAATATGCGATACTTCCCGGTGATCCCGGACGTGTTGATAAAATAGCGTCATAT
>DEHG01000078.1 GCA_002351795.1 Ruminococcaceae bacterium UBA2806
CCGGAGCACTGAAAGATTATCTTGACTATGCTTCTTCTGCTTTTGAGAATGCAAATCTGAAATTTGAGGCGGTATCATTTCCGACCGTCGCTGCCGCTGTAGAAGCACTGAAAAAGGGCGAAATAGATTGTATATTTCCGGCAAACATGACAAGCTATGACGCTGAGCAGCTTGATCTGATAATGACGCCCCCTATGATGCGTACAGAAATGGACGCAGTTGTTCGTGAGTCGGAGCAGAAAGAATTTCTGCAGAAAAAGCAAATTACAGCAGCTGTAAATGAAGGAAATACAAACTACGATATTTTTCTTGCAGATCATTATCCTACATGGGATAGAAAATATTATAAAGATACTCCCACAGGACTGGAGGCTGTTGCAAGTAAAGATGCCGACTGTGTTATAATAAGCAATTATCGTTACAGCAATATTTCAAAGCAGTGTGAAAAGCTTCATCTCACAACGGTCTATACTGGTGTTGATATGGATTATTGCATTGATTTGTGCGAAGGAAACATACAGCTGTATTCGATCATGACAAGACTTACTGATATCGTACCTGACTCTGCGATACATACTGCACTGACATATTATTCTACCGAAGACGTCAAGACCGATTTTATAGATCTGATAAAGGACAATCTCTTTATTATTATGACTATAATAGCTGTCGTATTGTTTATTATACTTATCCTTTTGCTGCATAGTATCAGGGCAGAAAAGAAGATTCTTGAAGAAAAACATTTAGTCAAAGATCTTAATAAGCGTGTATTTGTGGATGCACTAACTTCTGTCCGCAACAAAGGAGCCTTTTCGGATTATATTCGCAAACTCCAGAAACGAATTGATAATGGAGAAGATTTTGAATTTGCCGTAGGTATGTTTGACTGCAACAATCTGAAAACTATTAACGATCAGTACGGTCATGATAAAGGCGATATTTACCTGAAAACCGCCTGCCAGCTTATATGCAAGATATTTGATCACAGCCCTGTTTTCAGGATAGGCGGGGATGAGTTCGCTGTTATTTTACAGAATGGTGATTTTCAGAACAGAGAAAAGCTTATTGAACTGTTTGAAAAGAGGCATGATGAGATCAATTCATCTGTTGAAAGCAAATGGGAAGAAGTGCATATTGCGTATGGAATAGCGGTATACGACAGTCAGGATGACAATATGGTAAGTGATACCATGCGCCGTGCCGATAAAATCATGTATGAAAACAAGCGTTTAGTAAAAAGCGCTGCAAATCAGAAGGCATAAAATTATTTCCCCCGCAGATCAGATTGAATCTGCGGGGGATAGATATTATATTCAGCTTTATGCTATTTTACGGTTGAAGAGAAAACTTTTTTAGCTATTGTTCCGCTGCTGTCTTTAACGTCAATTCGTATATCATAGCTGCCCTTAGCTAAAGGCTTGAATCTTGCTGTTGCCGTAGTCTGGTATTTTTCACCGAGCAGCTTCCAGTTTGTATTTGTACTGCGCTTGAAGTAGAATGAATAGGTGTATGGTGATTTTCCGCCGACAGCCTTTCCTATCATAGGAATTGCAGAGCCGAGATAGATTTTTTCTCTGCCAACGACAGATACATTGGTAAGCTCCAGCTCCTTTACAGCCTTTACGGTAAAGAAGTTTTCTGCGGTCGCACCTGTGCTGTCCTTTACGATCACTTTGATATCATAGTCTGCTTCGGATGTGGGTGCAAAAGCAACGCTTGAATTTTTGCCGAATTCTGTGCCTAAAACTCTCCATGTACTGTTTGTGCTTCTTTTGTAGTAATATGCATAAGTATAGGGAGAAGTGCCTCCTGCAGCAGATGCGGATATCCTGACCTTATCGCCAATCTGAACGATATCGCTGTTTATGACAGAGGTGTTTTTCAGCGCATCGGGATCTGCAAACGGGATACCGTTTTCATTTGCATATCTTTCGGCAGTCGAGCCTGCTTTTCCGTATATTGTAAGACCGTCGTATTTACTGAATTTGTTTTCTTTCTCGTCAAAATAATAACCTATCGCTTTATCGGCGATATAAGTGACCGATCCAGGTATGAAAATGTTTTTCAGCCCTGTGCAGTTGAAAAGCGCCAATTCGTCAATAATTTCAAGTCCGTCCGGAAGCTTTATCAAAACGATGTTTTTTGAAGTTTCAGCGGAAAATGCGCCTGCTGCGATACTTTTTGTACCTTTTCTGACAGTGATCTCTGTATTTTCGGGGATGCTTCCCTTGCAGTCACATAAGATATTTCCGAAGTAGATAGGTCCGTCGGGCTGAGAGTTCTGCCAAGCGGTATTTTCAAATACATGAGCGTCAAGAGAACGGAGCGATGCCGGAGCATTTATATTTTCAAGCTTTGTGCAGCCCTCAAAGGTAAAAGGACCTATGCTTTCAAGTGTACCCGGAAGGACAATGCTTTCAAGCGAGGTGCAGCCTCTGAACTGACCGCCGCTGTTCATCTCGTTAAAAATGCTTATGTTTGACGGTAATGTGACCGATCTGAGATTTGTACAGTTCTCACATATACACGCACCTATCTTTGTGATATTATCGGGAATAACTATGCTTTCTATATCAGTTCCGGTAAATGCGAAATTTGCTATCTGTGTAACTGCCGTTCCGTTGATCTCAGACGGAATTACAAGCTCCTTTGAAGTACCATGGTAGCCGGTAATTGTCAGTGTACCCTCTTCATTTGTTTTATAATCGAATGGGGAAGAGGCGATAAAGGTAATATTGTTTTCATTGGCATATTGCTCGGCGGTACTCCCGCTTGAACCGTAAAGCGTAAAGCCGTCAACAAGTGCATATGTCCAGTCGGGAACGCCCTCAATATATCCCACACTGCGCTCACCCATAAAAGTTACGCTGTCCGGAATGGTGAGGGATTTCAGATTCGGACATTGATAAAATGCGCCTTTACCGATTTTTGTTATCGTATCCGGTATAGTAAAGCTTTCAAGTGATGAACTGCCCGAAAACATATAATCGTTGATCTCAGTCCATCCCTCGGGAAGATGAATGCTTTTGAGAGAGGAGCAGTTTATCAAAGCGTCCTCACCGATCTCCGTAACACTGTCGGGGATATACAGACTTTCAAGTGAAGGGTTGTTCCTTAATGAATTGCCGCATATCTTTGTGATACCATCATGCATATTTATTGTTTTAAGAGATTTGTTGTTGCTTAGTACATTGTCAGCAACCTCGGTAACGCCTTTCGGGAAGGTAAAGCTTTTCAGACTGTCGCAAAGCCAGAATGCACCTTCGCCGATATATGTTATACCGTCAGGCAGATCAATGCTTTCCAGAGAGACACATTCTTCAAACGCAGTATCACCGATATAGTGAACAGCATCGGGAATATTTATTTCATCCAGTTTGCCGCAGTGAAAGAATGCGCCTTTGTCTATATATCTTATCGTATCGGGAAGCTTTAAGCCGTAGATAGAATCGCAGCACCAGAATGCACTATTCCCAATACCAACGATCTTGTAGCCGTCCATTGTTTCGGGTATGATACCGTATGAGGGCATTTCATACCAGCCAACAATTTCTGCTTCCTCGTTATTGATGGGATCAAGCTTCACATATTGCCTTTGCACTTCAACATAGACATAATCTATACCCTCATGAGGAGATGCGCTGACCGACATGGCGGGGATACAGGATAATGCGGTACCTGTTATCGGGATAGTGAGAATTGCAGATAATAAGCGGAATAAGTATTTTTTGTGTTTCATTGATAGCACCTCGTTTCAGAAAAAGATTAAAAAGTGTATAACTATTGTATAGATTATATCATTTTCGGGTGTGAAATACAATAATAATATCTTCTTTTTACAGATATTTAAAACTTTTAAGGGACATTTTACCGTTAGTTCATATGTTTTCTATAGTTAGCAAAAATTTATAAACTATAATTTATCACAGAGATAAATAACCGGAGTCCTACGGTGAAATGTCA
>DEHG01000133.1 GCA_002351795.1 Ruminococcaceae bacterium UBA2806
TGCATTTTGGCGGACACCCTAAATAGCTTTAATAATAAATTTTAAATTATTGTTTATTTTATTAATTTATAAATCTTATTTCATCATTTATTTTTATATTATTTGCATTTAAATATCCATATTCAAATTCAATGAAATATAAACCTCCCTTATAAGGTTTAAAATATTTCCAAGGAAATAAACTGACTGTTTCATATATTTTTAAATTTTGATCGATAAAAATTAAATCTATTGGAATTTTCATAAAATATGTATGGATAGATGAATTTTTATAGATGAAATTTCTAGGGATATTAAAAATTATAGGATATTCAACTTTATTTTTAAACATTAAACCTCTAAATCTTTTAAAAAAAGAATTGTAAACTTCGATTTTAATAATTTTTTTTATATTATTATCTTGTCCATAGATGGATATTTGCTTAAATTTTCGGATAGTATCACCTAAATTTAAATAGTATACTGAATATTAAAAAATTCTTTATGTAGATGTAAAATTATTGATATTTTATTAAATAATATTCATTTAAGATTAAATTGAAAATATTTTAATTTTAAAAATTAATCATAAATTCTATTTTAATTAATAAATTTTTAAATTTCTTATAATTATAGTAAAATTATTATAATACTGATAATAAAAAGCTTGAATTTCAAAAAGCTCCAATATCAGGTTTGTGACGCACCGATTACATCGTACATACCGAACATCGGCAGGATCATACCAACAACAACTACACCAACAACGCCGCCTATAACGACTGTCATTACAGGCGTCATTGCATCGGTCAGCTTCTGTGTTGATTCATCGCTCTGATCTTCAAAAAGCTCAGCCATCTTAAAAAGTGAATCACCAAGCATACCTGATTCCTCACCAACACGGATCATTGAAACAAGGATAGCGTCGAATACTTCATGCTTTGCCATAGCGTCATGGATTGTTACACCGATCTGAACATCATCAAGCACATACTGGATCTGATCCTTAACATAGAGGTTAGGAACAGCATCTCTTGCAAGCGCCATAGATTTATGGATCGGGATACCTGCGTCTGTAAGTGTTGACATAAGACGGCAGAATCTTGCAAGTGAACTCTGACGAACGATGGGACCGATAAGCGGAACTTTAAGTGAAACCTTAGCAAACATCATACGGAATGCCGCACTGTTTTTGTTAAGAGTCATACATCCTACTACAATTGCAGCAGTAACCAAAATAAAGATATACCAATATCCTATAAGGGCATCAGAAAATGCCATAAGTGCCTTGGTCAGTCCGGGAAGTTCCGCACCGAACGCTCCGTAAGTATCCTTAAATGTCGGCAATACAAAGCCGCAAAGAATTATTATAAGTGCAATAACAAGTACAACGAGGAACAACGGATATGTAAACGCACTCTTGAGCTTACCGGAAAGAGCAATATCCTTTTTACAGATAAGAGCGCACTGAGCAAACGCATTATCAAGACGACCGTTTGCTTCACCGGCTTCAACAATACTGATGTAAACGCCCGGAAAACCTGCAAAGTTTTTCATGGACTGTGAGAGTGTAAAACCGTTATAGAGGTTTTCATTGATCTCCTTGAGGATCTTCTTCAACGAAGCATCCTTTTCTGAGTCGATCATGATCTGCATGGACATTGAAAGGTTAATACCGGCCTTCATCATCATACCAAGCTGGTTGAAAAGCAAAAGAAGTGTTTTCTTGGCGATCTTTTTGTTATGAACATCACCGCCGAGATCCATCTGCCATATACTTGTAGGTACGTCCGAGCCGCCTGCCTCTTTTATATCCTGAACAATAAGTCCTTTTTCACGAAGTATTGCAACAGCCTGGCTTTGAGTTTCCGCCTCGACTGCACCCTCTTTTTTCTGGTTTCTGGCATTCATCGCCACGTATTTATACTTCAAGACAGTTCACTCCCCTTTTATCTTCTGGCGTCTGTATCGCCGACATCAAAGTTCCATGCCTTTGCAACCTGTTCGGTAATAAGTCCCTGTGCAAGGAGATTATCAATACTCTTTGGCATAGTTATCATACCGTACTGCTGACCGAGCTGGATCGACTGCTGAATGTTTGCGACCTTATTTTCACGGATAAGGTTACTGATAGCGCCTGTTACGAACATGATCTCAAATGCTGCAATACGTCCGCCGGTTGCTCTCGGAAGAAGACGCTGAGAGATAACTGCTTTAAGAGATGTTGAAAGCTGTACTCTGATCTGCTGCTGCTGATCAGGCGGGAAAATATCAACAAGACGGTCAATAGTCTTAGCTGCACCCTCTGTATGAACCGTTGAAAATACCAAGTGACCTGTTTCTGTTGCTGTCAGGGCGATCTGGATAGATTCACGGTCACGCATCTCACCTACGAGGATTATATCAGGGTCTTCACGCATTGCTGCTCTCAGTGCCATAGGATAGCTACGGCTGTCAAGACCGATCTCTCTCTGGTTGATTACGCAGCGCTTCGGTGAGTGAAGGAACTCAACAGGGTCTTCGATGGTAAGAATGTGCTTACTCTTATATTTGTTGATCTCATTGATAAGAGCTGCCAGTGTTGTTGATTTACCTGAACCTGTAGGTCCGCACACAAGAACAAGACCCGAGTTAAGATCCAGTGTTTTTCTGATCGAATTCGGAAGATTCATTGCTGACAACTCAGGTACTACGCTGTTGATTACACGAAGTATAAGAGATGTACCGTTACGCTGTCTGAAAGCATTTGCTCTGAAACGTCCGCATTCACCGATTTCTACAGCCGCATCGGCTTCACCGGTCTGAAGGAAGGTTTCAAATCTTGACTGATTCAACACCGCTTTGATAATTGCTGTTACCTCTGCCTCATTCAATGCAGGGTCAGTTGTAAAGAAAATATTACCATGCAAACGGTAAGCCGGATGGTTACCGGATGCTATATGGATATCGGATGCGCCCTTTGTAACGGCTTCTTTTACAAGGCTGTAAAAATCCATAATTGATCTACCCCAATCTGTTTTAAATTATATGCAGATCCCGTTAATCGTTCGAGATCGTCATTTCAATGTATTCTTCATAAGATGTAAGTCCCTTCAGAACGTCGATACGAACGTTTTCCTTCATCGGGATCATACCTTCCTCAATTGCTATATCTCTGACTTCATCAGTACTCTTTCCGGCTGTAATAGCCCTCTTGAGCGCTGTTGTCAGAAGCATTACTTCATGCACAGCTATACGTCCCTTATAGCCTTTCTTAGCGCATTTCTCACATCCGCATTTTCTGTACAGAGTGATATCTTCATTAGGATCGAGGTTAAGACCGATCCTTTCGTTTTCATCCGGAACATACGCTTCTTTACAGTTTACGCAAAGTCTTCTCGCAAGCTTCTGGGCAATAATTCCAAGCAGAGCCGAGGATACCATGTATGGTTCAATACCCATATCTACAAGACGTGCAACCGAGCTGGGCGCATCGTATGTATGAAGTGTGGAAAGAACCAAGTGTCCTGTGATAGCAGCCTGTACAGCGATACCTGCTGTTTCACCGTCACGGATCTCACCGATCATGATAATATCCGGGTCCTGACGAAGAATACTTCTCAGAGCTGCCGCAAATGTAAGACCTGCTTTGTCGTTTGTCTGGACCTGGGTTATACCGGGCTGGATCTGCTCAACAGGGTCTTCAACTGTGATGATATTGATATCCTCACCCATTACCTCATGAAGAGCTGTATAAAGCGTTGTTGATTTACCAGAACCTGTAGCGCCTGTTACAAGGATAATACCACGGTTACTCTTTACCAGATGATCAAACTTTTCAAGGTTCTCCGGAAGGAAGCCTATGTTTTCTTTCTTAAGCTCCATGCCAAGAGAGGTTGTAATACGCATAACTATCTTCTCACCGAAAATACTCGGGAGAACGGAAATACGGAAGTCGATATCTTTTCCTCCAACATGGTATTTGATACGACCATCCTGAGGGATACGTTTTTCGGCAATGTTCATGTTGCCGATAAACTTGATACGTGATGTGACCGAAGGGATAAGTTCAGGCGCTGTTTCCATATAAGTAGTAAGCTTACCGTCAATACGGAAACGTATACGCAGACATTTCTCCATCGGTTCTATATGGATATCGGAAGTCTTTGTGAAAATTGCTTCCTCAATCATGTTATTAACGAAACGGATGATAGGCTGGTCATTTGCCGATGCATCCTGCTGGGCAGCCTCTTCAGCCTCGATCTGAGCCTTTGATTTTCCGCCCTTTGTTTCAAGGAATTCCTTAGCGTCGTCGATAGCCTTCTGTGCGGCATACAATTCACGAAGCTTTGATGTGATCTTTGTCGCCTCACCTATTACAGGCTTTATCTTCATTTTTGTAGCGATAGAAATATCTTTAAGACCCTGATAATTCAGCGGGTCAGCGATAGCTACTGTAAGGAAACGTCCTTCCTGTTCTATCGGTACGACCTTATGCTGGTTAGCAAGATCCTCGGGTATTATGCCGCCGAGTTCTTCATTGATAGTAATTGTATCAAGATCCACATAAGGGATAAATAGCTGTTTTTCGAGTGCTTTACAAACCTGCTGCTCAGTAACGATACCATCCTCTATCAGGATATCAGCAACACGCTTATTACCGCCTGTCGTTTTCTGTTTTGTAAGCACCTGATCAAGCTGTTCTTCGGTGATATCTCCTGAATTAATGAGGATCTGACCGATTCTCAAGTTACTTGCTCTCATTTCTTCAGCTCCTAATACTATTTAAATAAATTCAGGTACAAACCTGCAAGATATTGTACAAAATCAAACAAAACACAGTATGCAGCTACAGCTATAGCTATGTACGGACCGAATGCAAGATAGCTTCCGAATCCGACCTTGCTATCGTCTTCCTCTTCCGGCAGTTCTTCGTCACCGGATTCAGTTGTGTCAGATACCTCAGTTTCCGAATTTTCAGCATCTGTTTTTTCTGAGGTCACAGCTTCCGTGCCATCAGCCTCAGAAACAGACTGCATTTCCTTTTCTGCTTCTGCGGGATCTGTCTTTTCATCCTCTGTTTTGCCTTGTATTATTTTAGATACCAATATTATCACTACGAAACAGATAGTAGCCGTAATGATAGAAATAATAAATGCATAGATCGTTCCGGGAAAGCCTGTCAGTATACCGACTGCAAAAAACAGTTTTACATCACCGAAGCCCATGCCGTCACGATGATATACAAGCATTCCGATAAAGTCTATCAGCAGCATAACCGCTGCGCCTATTCCTGCTCCTGCCAGCGGACTCCACCAGGCACTATGAAGAATATTATATCCTCTTACAAGGTCATATACACTGACTGCCAGAGCGAGCACACCTATTGCTATTGTAAACTGATCGGGTATGATCTGGTATTTGAAATCGGAGACTGCTATCATTACAGATGTAAAAACTATAAGTGAAAGCAGAATGAAATAAATATCAAATCCTTTATTAAACTGAAGTCTGCACAACACAAGGCATACTGACATCACCAAAGATATCGGTATGCCGCTGCGCAGATAGCTGAAGCGTTTGCCGCTGAGCAGTTCTTCGGACGGCGTCTCGTTATAATCACACAGCCAGCTTGCCGGGATCTTATTCAGCATGACATATCCGAGAGCTGTCATAGCAAAACCTGTTATTACACATACGGCAGTCCAGATCATTCCTGCTGTTGTATTCAGATAATCAAATGGCTGCATCAGATAATCTCCCGTTATTTTTATTCAGTTGATTCAGATGACTCTGCCTGGGTTGTAACTCCTGTGTTCTTAGTCATATCGAAATAGTAAAGATTGATCTTAAGTGTTGTATTGAAAAGCTCCTCAGCTGAAGGTGTAGAGATCTTGGATGAATCCTCACCTGATGTAGGAGTCTCATCAAGTTCTTCTTTAACAATATCTACAGCACTTATAATATAAGCACCCTTTGATTCCTTCTCGAAATATCCGAGAGTTTCAATGATCTTCTGACGTGTCTGGATAAAGTTATATGTAACCGTTGAAACGTAGAGAGGATCGCCTGATGCAGATACACCGCCCTGGGGATCAGCAACACCCTCGGAAATTGAAAGAGTTGTAAGATCCATGCCATGCTTTGCGATAAGATCTCTGATATCATCAATAGTCTTGTTAGGATCAACACTGAGCTTTGCATTCTTTTCAGAACATTCAGACTCTAACCTTGCGACCTCGGCTGTGATTGTGTCTGCGTTTTTGAGGTAGTATTCATATTTGCTTATCTCAGACTCAGCCGATGCATGATCATTATTATATTTTTCTATTTTCTGGGAGAACGGAATCTGAACAGCGATCAGGAATATAATACAAACTACCAGAATTCCGGCTAACACCCATATAAATTTAGGTAATGAAGCTTGTTGTTTCTTGTCCATTATTGTTTACCTCCGCTTATCATGATGCAGGCGTCTGGGTCTGCGTAGAAGTATCCTCCGCAGCGCTTTCAGTTGCTGCTGCCTTCTGAGCTTCTTCTGCAGCTGCTGCCTGAGTTTCTTCTGTTACCAAAAGATTGATAGTTGCATTGAAGGTCTGAACAGGATTTGCTCCGCCTTCCTTGGTATTAACTGTCTTGGAGAACTGAGCAGCATTGCCTACCTTGAAATATCCGTTCTCATTGATCTCATTCTTGAGCTTTGTGTAGGCATTTACGTCCTGCATCTGAATTGATGTATCGATCGTATATGTAGAATTATTGATACGGAATCCGGAGCATGATCTTACCTTTGAATAAACCTGATCGAAAAGCTGTGTAACTATATCGCCTGATTTAAGATCCGAACTCGGGAGAAGTGCCATATTGCTTTCAATATTTTCATATTGAGTCTTGACAGTAGCTTCTCTTTCGATCAGTTCCTTAGCCGGTACATAATCCTTGCTTGCAAGACGTGTAGTATCGTTATTCTTCTGCATTTCGAGCATACCCCACCAACCGAGGGTAACTACCATCCACAAAACAGCTACAACACCGATACCTGCTGTAATAGCCTTACCAAGAGCAGAGCCGCCTGTATTTGCAAGGGCAGAAATATTAGTTTCACCCATAAGAAGGTTAGCTTCTGCGGGAGGCATTGTAAGAACACCGTTAAGAGTAATAAACGATGTTGTATCATAGCCTTTTTCAGATGCGCTTGCAGCTGTTGTAGGCGGATTTGCACCGCCGGAGAACAGTCTTGTGATATTCTCCATAGGAGCTGTAAGACCGACCTGACGGCAATAGTTTGCTATATTCGGAAGCTTTGCAAGTGCGTCCACAAGAACGATCTCATCAATATCTATACGCTTTGTTGAGATTACCATTCTGAGGTTTCTGAGTATCTCACTTGCCGCATTGTCAAGCATTGTCATTGTCTGCTTTCTTGTTGAAGCAGATTTACACTTATTACATACACCAAGACCCTCCTGGCGAATGAGGTCAATAGCGCCCATCTTACTCATACCGAATTCAAGAGAGAAAAGTTCAGCAATATCCTCAAGAACGCTGGAGAATGCCTGCTGGAAAACCGGGGCACCGTTATGTAATACTACAAGACGGGTAGCTGCAAAGTCCATACTGATAACAGCGATAGCCCTTGTAGCGGAGTTTACGTCCTCCTTACAGGTATAGAGCATACCTGCGATAGGCGGTGTTACCTTAACGAGACGAACCCCTTCCTTTTCAAATGCTGCACGGATATCGGTAAGCATACCGGTATTCATTGCAAAAAGAGAAGCAGAGATCTCGTCTGTCTTATTTGCTTTACCATACTGCTGACCATACTCGAAATTCAGGATAGTATACTTGTCAACTTCCTGATGAAGTACGTTTTCTGCTTCAACTCTTGCGAAAGTCGGAAGCAGCTTTTCTTTTGCAGGAGCATGCTTATACTCCTTGGTGATGAGGACATCTTCATCCTCAATACATAAAAATACATCGCCAAGCTCCATGCTTACGCTTTCTGCACAGCGCTTAACATAGGCAGCAAGCTCCTCAGCTTTTTCAAAAGGATGATCCTTGAGAGAGTCATTCAATTCAAAGATCTGAGGTACGCTGAAATTAGTAGGGGCTGACGAACGTTTGTTTTTTCCTGCAAAACCACCTTCAGGCTTATCATACTCGGCGGGGGTAAGAATAAGCAGACCTCGTGTGATCTGCAGTACTGTAGCTACTGTTTTCATAAATACACCACACTCTTAAAAAATTCGGTTCTGACCGTTATGCATACAAGTGCCTTTACTTTAACAAATAAAGACCCGAAAGGCAATAAAAACCTATCGGAATCCATTGTGCAAGTATTCCTAAGCACTAATATCCTTTTTGTTATTTTATCACAAAAAAGCATAAAATACAATTGTTTTTTTATAAAATACTATTCTTTGTGCATATAGTTGAAATTATGTCGGATATTTTTGTTATATTATACTACTAAAAATCAATAATTCACTATATTTTTCCATAAAATATATTTAATTCGTTTCATAAATAATTATAGATGGAGAAACTTTTATACATCTTGCACAAAGTCTTGCAATTATACACTATGTCATATTCAGTGTCGGGATCTTATCGTAAAAAAAGACGACCGCCCGTAAAGGCAAGCCGTCTTTATATTATCATCTGTCAACATAGTGCATCGCCTCAAATGTTGTTGAGCCGTCCGCAGCAACCCTTGTACATCCGTCCGGAACTATGTCATCAATAACCGCAACAATATTCCCGCCGGCATCATAAGCAAATTCATCACATTTTCCAGCAAAATCGCCATAAATTCCGCTATACTCCAATGCGCCGGCGAATGTACACTTGCCAGCAAGAACAGCCTTACTCCTTAAACCCGAAGTTCTTGAAGGAATTGTATCTTTTGAGAGTTCAGCGGTGAAATTACCAGAGTTTATCATTCCCGTCTTTATTCCTTCATAATACGTTTTACAACACTGATCAATAGTTGCAGCATCTGTAGCCTGTGCTGATGCTCCTGCTTGATTTACTATTGAAATTACAGCCGGTATAGCTATTGCAGCAAGTATTGCAATAATAGCTATTACAACAACAAGTTCGATCAGCGTAAAGCCCTTTTTAGTGCTCATAGTTATCATTCCTCCTATAAAACCACCATTCCCTGATACCTATGTTACATTAATAAAAGCAAGATGTCAATGCTTTAAAAGAATAATAATTCTAATTTATCACTTTTTACCATTTAAATAAAAATAACTATTGCTTTCAATAAAATTGATATTTATTTAACAATATAATGTACATAGCATTTTTATGAAAGAGCCGCTGTTTTAGCCTCAAATTCAGGTACGCTCATGCCTGCACGCTTTGCAGCTTC
>DEHG01000038.1:0-467 GCA_002351795.1 Ruminococcaceae bacterium UBA2806
CTGTGGCTACCTTGACTACTTGGTAAGGCTGACAAGCCTGTTCAATACGATGTGGTGAAACCGCCGGCGAGCCCCCGACAGCACCCAACATCAGGATAAGATAGCCTGTGTTATTGAAGATAATCGGTGTAGCGATTATCTTCTGATAAGGGAACAAGAAAATCCTTACTCCTTTATCAGAGGATAATCAATTTGTACAGAAATAAGGCGAGAAAGATATCTCACCTCATTTCGTAACACTGGTGCGAGTGATGGGACTTGAACCCATACGTCGTGAAACACACGCCCCTCAAACGTGCCTGTCTGCCTATTCCAGCACACTCGCATTTTTAATTTGTGTTCCTCAGAACGATATTTATTATAACAGAGCATCAATGATTTGTCAATACTTTTTTTAAAAATATTTTGTTGTTTTTTTATTTAAGATTAATGCGCTTATCTTCTTAAAATCTCTTGACTTATTCGTG
>DEHG01000038.1:580-3618 GCA_002351795.1 Ruminococcaceae bacterium UBA2806
TATACATCTGAGCATGACGTGCGGAGAAAGGCTTCGCAGATCCGGCAGCTTCGGTCACAGATATGAAAGTTGAGGTAATTATGGAAATTGTTGTTGTAGGCTGCGGTAAGATCGGCTCGACCATAGTCGCAAGCCTTGTTGAAGAAGGACACAGTGTTGTCGCAGTGGATAATGATTCCACAGTTCTTGACGGCATAACGAATATTTATGATGTAATGACAGTTTGCGGCAGCGGAACGGACTGCGAGATCCTGAAGGAAGCCGGCGTAAGCGAAGCCGAGCTTGTTGTTGCTGTCACCGATTCGGATGAATTCAATATGCTGTGCTGCTATCTTGCAAAAAGCATGGGCGCAGCTCATACGATCGCCAGGATCAGGAATCCCGAATATAATCTCAACAGTCTTGCATTTATTAAACAGGAGCTTGGTCTTTCACTTATTATCAACCCTGAAATGCTTGCCGCTAAAGAGATACATAACATTATAAAAATGCCGTCCGCCCTTAAAATAGAATCTTTTTCGGGCAGAAGGTTTGAAATAATAGAAATGATGATAGGCGAAGGCTCACCCCTTCATAATATAAGACTTATGGATATCAGAAATAAATTCAAGGCTAAATTCCTTGTAACTGTTGTTCAGCGGGATGATAATATATATATCCCCGACGGTCATTTCGTTCTGAGATCCGGCGACAAGATCGGGCTTACAGGTGAATCAGGAGAACTGCTGAAGCTTATGAGGACACTCGGACTTGAACGAAAGCAGTCAAAAAATGTAATGATACTCGGCGGAAGCCGTACCGCTTATTATCTTGCCCGTCTTCTTGGTGAAACGGGTCACAGGGTAAAGGTTATCGAACGAAACAACAGCAGATGCGACGAGCTTTCCGATCTCCTCCCGAAGGCTGTCATTATTAACGGCGACGGGGCACAGCAGGAGGTACTGGAGGAAGAAGGGCTTTCCACTACCGATGCATTTGTTTCGCTTACCGGAATGGATGAGGAAAATATTCTTATATCCATATTTGCATCCAGTATGCACGTCCCGAAGGTAATCGCAAAGATAAACCGTCCGGAGCTTGCTGTAATGGCTAAGAATTTAGGGCTTGACACAATGATATCCGCAAGAAAAATCGTTGCAGATATTCTTGTACAGTATGCAAGAGCGCTTGAAAACTCCCTCGGAAGCAATATTGAAACTCTGTATAAGATAATGGATGAAAATGCCGAGGTGCTTGAATTCAATGTTAAAGCCGATTTCAAGCCGGTAAACATTCCATTGAAGGAATTGAAGCTGAAGGAAGGAATTCTTCTGGGCGGTATCATAAGGAACAGAAAGTCAATTCTGCCTACCGGTGATGATGTTATAATGACCGGCGACAGGGTCATCGTTATTACAGCAAACCGCAGACTGAATGATCTTTCGGATATTTTAGCGTGAGGGTACCGATATGATGAACAGAAGAATGATACTTTTTCGTATCGGGCAAATGCTTATACTGGAATCAGTTCTATTGCTGTTTCCGCTTATCGTCAGTCTGCTTTACGGAGAATGGGGCTCGCTTACAGCCTTTGCCGAAACGATCGGCATAACTACCGTTCTCGGAGTACTGACCATATTGCTTATCAAGCCTCAGAATAAGGTCATATATGCCCGTGAGGGCTTTGCAATAGTTGCATCTTCATGGGTCTTTCTTTCGCTTTTCGGCGCACTGCCGTTTTTTATAAGCGGAGAGATACCAAACTATATTGACGCCGTTTTCGAGACTGTAAGCGGCTTTACCACAACGGGCGCAACCATCCTCACGGATGTTGAAAAAATGAGCAAGGGTATGCTTTTCTGGAGAAGCTTTACCCACTGGATCGGCGGCATGGGAGTCCTTGTCCTGATAATGGCGATAGTCCCTACCGATTCGGGAAGGTCAATGCATATTATGCGGGCAGAGATGGCAGGTCCCGTCATAGGAAAGCTTGTTCCGAAAATAAAGGATACTGCAAAGATACTTTACATTATATACCTTGTACTTACTGTTTTTGAATTTGTCCTGCTTCTTGTCGGCGGTATGCCGCTGTATGACAGCGCAATACACGCTTTAGGCACTGCCGGTACCGGCGGGTTCGGAATAAAAGCGGATTCTCTCGGCAGCTACAGTCCGTATGTTCAGTGGGTCGTACTTGTATTCATGTATCTTTTCAGTCTGAATTTCAATCTGTATTATCTGATGATACTTAAAAAGTTCGGGACGGTATTCAAGAACACCGAGCTTTGGGTATACACATCAATAGTACTCGTAAGTACAGGACTTATCACATGGAATATTTTCCCGTTATACGGAAATGCCCATGACAGCATACGTCATTCGCTGTTCCAGGTTCTTACGATAACATCAACATCAGGTTTTTCAACTGTTGATTTCAATACATGGCCTGCATTTTCAAAGGCAGTACTTTTCATTCTGATGTTTATGGGCGGCTGTGCCGGTTCTACTGCGGGCGGTCTGAAAATGGCAAGGGTAATGATACTCGGCAAAACAGTTATAAAGGATATCGGACATCTTCTTCATCCCCGTTCCGTTTCATCGGTCAAATTTGAGGGAAAAACGATAGACAATACCACTATAAGAAGCGTCGGCGCATATTTTGCGCTTTATATGTTCCTTATATTCTTTACATTTTTCCTCATATCCATAGAGCCGTTTGATCTTGAAACCAATTTTTCAGCGGCTGTTTCCTGTGTCAATAATGTAGGTCCCGGTCTTTCAAAGGTCGGACCGATGGGAAGCTATGCTGATTATTCCGATTTTTCTACTATTGTTCTGACATTTGCAATGCTTTTCGGCAGGCTTGAGATCTATCCTCTCCTGCTTGCGCTAAGCCCGAGATCGTGGTTTACAAGCTCTAACAAGCGTAAGGCAAAAAACATAAAGTTAAAAGCTTAACAAATACCTGAATCCGTGAAAATCGATTTTATATATGCATTTATATCGCACCAGAATGACGTTTTTTTAAAAAAATATTATCACCCAACAGGTGCAATTTG
>DEHG01000025.1 GCA_002351795.1 Ruminococcaceae bacterium UBA2806
CCGCTTGCCTTGTCGACTTTTACAGTCGGAACAGTGGGCTCCGGATCCGGATCTGGATCGGGATCGGGTGTTGGAGTGTTTCCGCCAGGGTAAGGCTTCCATGAATTGCCGGCGCTGAACAGCATTGACTTGTTGCCGATGCTCAATCCTGCTTCCTTATCAGCGGGATATCTGTTTGTTGCAGAACCTGTACCGTCATTGAAGATAACTCTGCCGTTTAAAAGATTGGAGGGAACCTCCATCATGAGGTATCCTGTTGAGGAATCCTTAGCTGTCATCTTAACGCCAGGCCATGCAGCGTTCTGAGTTACAGTTGCGCCTGAACCTGATGAAGAATAGGTCGAACCGTCAGCCGTGTAGCCGTATACGCCTGAAACTGCGAGATCGGCTGTCTGCTTGCCCTGATTGTTGTTATTGAATACAACATGAGTAGCGCCGCTGGGAACTGCGATAGAATAATCGCTGCTGCCCTTGGTCATTGCTGTACCCGGCCAAGCTGCACCAACTGCCTGGTTATTTGCGAAGAAATATGCATAGACTGTGCCCCAGTTTGCAGTATCCTTGAAGTGGAGCTTGCCGTCATTGGTGTTTTCTCCGCCGTCACCTGATGAACCGCCTGTGCCGTCATCATAGATGTAAGCATAAACGTTTGACCAATTATAGCTGCTGTTATCAAAGTAAATGGTCGTTACAGCATTCTTATCTACCTTTGAATAGGTAAATGTCTTTGATACCTGTTTACCGTCTTCGCCTGTTGCTTTAAGTGTAACTGTCACACTCTTGCCAACGCTTGTTGAAGAACCGATAGTAATGGACTGACCGTTGGTAAATGTACCGGACTTGCCCTCTGAAGTTGAATATGTGCCTGAGCTTGCGCCTGTAACGCTGAGCTTGACATCAAGTGTAGAGGAAGTGAAGCTTGTATCAGCAGGAGAAGCATTTACGCTTGCGCCGCCTACGATATTACCGCCTTCGTAAATAACTGCGATACCGCTTTCGCCTACGTTACCGGAAATAGTTGTTGAAGTAACTGTGAATGTACCGCCGGAGACCTTATCTGTATAAGTACCTGCGGGAACATAGCTGCCGCCGTTAGAAACGGTTACACTGCCGCTGCCGCTGCCCTTAACGATAACTGCGCCGCCGCCCTTACGGGTGATCGCACATGCGCTGCCATCGCTGTTAGGTGAGTAATAATCAACTTTGCCGATCATAGCATTGTGGAACTTATTTACCTCAGCGATTTCCTTAGCGGTAAAGTGTGTGCTGCCCTTTTCTCCGATATGAGTATTTTCCTTCTTGGAAGGATCAGAGAAAGGACGTGAGAAATAAAGTGATGTTGCAAGGTTTCTTGCAGCAACGATAGCATAACATCTGTCGATCTGGTTCTGGTTCATATCATGAGAATAACCCCAGTCATAAGCATTAGCCCATGTATCGTGGCTTTCGCCCCAGTATACTATCTTATCGGAAGTAAGTCCTCTTGCTGCCCAGTTTGCAAAGCCGGTCGGAACCTTGCCCTGTCTCTGAGCATCTCTCAGAGTATGACCATAGCCTGCATCTGTTATACTAATGTAATTAGTATATTTCTTCATTACAGCTTCAGCGTCTCCGCCGGGGTTATCAAGGATCTCACCGTAGTTCCAGAGTCCGCAGGAAGTAACTGTCGGCCAGAAATCGCCCTGCTCACCGGGAAGACCTATGTGCTTTGCAGCATCCCAACGGATACCGTCAACGCCCAAGCCCTTGAGTTCTTCTACATAACCCTTGACCTTCTGCTGAACATAAGAATTTTCAGTTGCGAGGTCTCTCATACCGATCTCGCCGTAGATTACCTGATAACGGTCATTCCAGTCAGTTACTCCTCCGTAGGTGTGCCAGTACTGGTTATCCTGGAGATCCTGCTGTACGCTGGATGTCTGACCGTTAAGGTGGTTCGCAACGACGTCAACTACGACCTTAATGCCATAGTTTTCAGCCTCGCTGCACAGTGACTGAAGTTCAGCCTTTGAGCCCAGACCGTTGTTGCCTACATAGAAGCCCTTCGGCTGATAGAGCCAGTACCATGTACCGGTACCATCGGGCTGTGCAGGTGATGTCTGAACTGAAGTAAAGCCTGCTTCAGCGATATTTTTAAGTTCTGCCTTGATGTCGCTATACTTCCAGTCAAAGCAGTGCAGGATAGTACCGTCCTGGATATTATCCGCAAGACCATAGCTACCTGCCGCATTCGCCTCTACAGAGGGTGCTGCGATAACTCCGCCGAGACCCGTGAAGGTCGCAGCGAGGAGTGCAGCCGAAAGAAACATACTTGCGATCTTCTGACCGACAGTAAATCAGCTGACTTTAACAGTTTCATTCATTAGCAATCACGCTCCATTCGTAAATATTTGGTTTTTAAGCCGTCGAGTCTGAAAACTCCCCTTCTTCCTGCTCGTCTCTTTGGTGATTATGATGAAATCCCGTATTTTTTTCAGTGCAGTTTCACCAATGGCAGACGAAACAAGCCTATATTGCCCTGACTGCTGCAAACTATAAGCTTCATAATCATTTTCAGACCTTCTGTTAACTATATTTTAGCATTTTTTACCCATAAAAGTAAAGCATTTTGTACAGAAAAATTCAACGAAGTGAACGCAATTTACAACATTTAAATCATTTTTAGAATTATTTTCGTCTTATTCAGTAATTTTTTTCTGCTTTATAAGTAAGTTTTAACGAACAAAAAATCATTTTTCGTTAATTTTACCAATGACATTCAACATGAATAGTGCAATATCCTGTATTTTTAAAATAGCAAAGGATACAAATAATACTTTTTTCCTTTATTTTTTTCATCAACTATTTATAGCATACGACATAAACAGATTATTTACGCAGATATCACAAGCTTTTCACTCTGTTTTCAGTTTCCAATCCGAAACATCACATTGACCATATTCATTATAACCCGTCGCAACCACTGTTCCGTCCGCTTAAAGACCAGCTGTATACTCATTTCCTGCAGAAATAAACTCAGACTTTTCATCGTAAGAAGTAGTCACATATTTTATTTTTTTATATTGTTCAGCACTGTCCTTATATTCATCGAAATCTGAAAATGCGGCGGCAATCATTACATAATCACCTTGTTCAAGCATTGATACGGCATTATCTGATTTCCAGGATAACAAATATAACAATGCAGACAGCAGCAACGGCAAATATAACTGCTGCCGAAACAACAGCTGCAATTATTTTCTTTTTTCTTGCGGCTGCCAGTTTCAATTGTTCAAGTTCATTTTTCCGGGCTTCATATTCAGTCCTGAGACCCTCACATTCCCGTATACGTTCCGCCGAATCCTGAAAATCCCCGACCTCACGAAAGCCCTTCTCAGCAAATTCAAGACAATTTATTGCCTTATCGAACTGCTCAGATGAATCAGCATCAGCGTATATGGTTTTTGCATCCGAAAGCTCTGTATTTGCAGTATTGTATATCTCAAGCTTTTTCAGGTAATCTATCCTTTCACCGCATTTAGCGTCAGCATAGCGCAATGCGGATTTATAATCCTCATCGGCAAAGATCGAGGTATACTGCGAACGGTTTATCGTCGGTATCCGCTTATGTGAAGAAGGGTCTTCAACATACTCTATACCGTATCGGCAAAGAACAATAGACCAGTAGGATTCCGCATCCTCCGGGTTATCGTTCAATATCGTTTCATATATCGACATTGCCTTATCAAAATCATTGTTCCTGCGGAAATGGTTCGCCCTGTCATACAGATTTATCTTTTTATCACTGTCAAGCTCCGGCAGAGTCTGAATAGTTCCGCAGTATTCGCACTCGCAGATCCTCATGGCCTCCGTTACATCCAGCGCACATCCGCACATCTTACATTTGAATAATGCCATATTATCACCTCCGTTCGTTAACAAAAAATTAATATTTTGTTAATGCTTTTTTTACATTCTACCACAGAAACAGACGTTTTTCAAGTCTTTTCTACCAACAAACCGTCAACACTGTAATAAAAATTTATATATATTAATTGTAGAAAATAACTGTCATTCCGGAAAACGCAATGATAAAGAATCTTTCCGACCATGCGGATCTAATGATAAGATCCTTCTCTTTCTCCCGGGATGGCAGTACAAAGCAAGAATAAATCATTATTCTTTTTTAGAAAGTATTTTTAATGCAGACCCGTAAAAAAGGCTTTACAAATCAAAAGAAGTATGTTATATTATTAGTAATCAATAATTTTTTATTGATTATATATGAAATGTATGGTTATTTTTTATTGGTGTTGTAATAATTCCAAGGCAATACTATCACGTTTGACCTATTCCTGCCGGGGTGAGACAAATGCAGAACAAACGTAATTTCAGTGCAAAAAGAGAAGCGATCTTTCAGGAGCTTGCGGCTACAGATACACATCCCTCAGCAGAATGGGTATATGAAAGACTGAAAGAGAAAATACCGGGGCTGAGTCTTGGTACAGTGTACAGGAATCTTTCCGTATTCAAGGAAATGGGTATTGCAAGATCGGTAGGTATTTTTAATGGTCAGGAACGCTTTGATGCGAATGTTTCATATCATCCACATTTTGTCTGTAAAACCTGTTTCAGGATAATTGATCTGCCTAAGGGATTTTATCCACCTGAAAAGAATCTGTACAGAATGATTGAAAGAGACTGCGGCGTGAGTGTAGATGATCATGCAGTCACGTTTTACGGTCTTTGTCATGAATGTAACGGAATCTGAACCCTGCGGGGTAAGATAAAGACGGCTTTAAGGCTGTTACAAAAATTTAATTGAAAACGGAGGAAACTAAAATGAAAAAGTTCGTATGTCAGGTCTGTGGTTATGTTTATGAGGGAACAGAGGCTCCCGAGCAGTGCCCTATCTGTAAGGCTCCCAAGGAAAAGTTCAAGGAATCTGTATCAGAGGGCAGCTATGCTACAGTTCATGAAGTCGGCGTAGCAAAGGGCGTTGATCCCGAGATCTTTGACGCACTTGTATCTAACTTCAACGGCGAATGCAGCGAGGTAGGTATGTATCTTGCAATGGCAAGACAGGCTGACCGTGAAGGCTATCCCGAGATCGCAGCAGCATTTACAAAGTATGCATTTGAAGAGGCTGAGCATGCTGCTAAGTTTGCTGAGCTTGTAGGCGATGTTCTTACATCAAGCACAAAGAAGAATCTCCAGATGAGAGTTGACGCTGAGGCAGGTGCTTGTGAGGGCAAGTTTGAGCTTGCTAAGAAGGCAAAGGCTCAGAACCTTGATGCTATCCATGATACAGTTCATGAAATGGCTAAGGACGAGGCTCGCCACGGCGCAGGCTTTGCAGGTCTTCTCAAGAGATATTTCGGTGAATAATATCTTCACCCTTTCATCTCATGGTCTTTCAGCTCAAAGCTCAGAGTTTTAAGCTTCAAGGCAATGGAATTCTGTACTTTTCCTTTTTGCTGTTCTGAGTGTGAATATCAAGCTTATAAAAGCTTATCTCATACTCTCGGCAGCAGGATAAAGAGTAACTGCGAATTCATATGCTTTAAGCTCACAGCTCCGGGCTTTGGGCTTTATCTATAATATATTATGGCAATTAAATTAAAAGGGGCTATTGTTAATGATAAGGATAATAAAAGTGACGGATAATAATATTATTGATGATGCGGTAAAGCTTCGTCTGGAAATGCTCAGAGAGGTGAACTCTCTGCCTGACGATCATACATTCAGCGATAAGTTTATCGAGGATACAAAAAAGTATATCCTCAGCGGAGATCAGAGTTCCTTCACTGCATATGAGGACGGGACTGCGATAGGCTGCGCTTCGATCTGCTATTATAATGTAATGCCGACCTATGTCCATCCTTCCGGAAAGCGGGCTCATATTATGAATATCTATACAAAGCCCGATTCACGCAGACAGGGACTTGCATCAACTCTGATATTCATGCTTATTGAAGAAGCAAAGGAAAAAGGCGTAACAGAAATAACTCTTGACGCAGCAGATAATGTCAGAGATCTGTATTACAAAACAGGCTTTACCAGAACAGATGAGGGCATGGTAATGGATATCAATAAAATGCTCAGACAAAACATAGAAAATGCTGAAAGAACAGGCTGCAAGCCGCAGGTATGCGGGCATTAATACAGGCTTATCCTGTCAAAAAATGAATATATCCGGACTCATGCACATATGATTTAATGTATCCGGCAAAAAACGGGCTGCTGCACATACAGGTGCAACAGCCCGCTTGGGTTCAGATTTTTATAATGCGGTTGATGCTATGCTGGAGATCAGCCGGTCATCACCGCTGCTTTATTAAGATTGAATGAAATTTAATTAACGGGAATACTATATTAATACAGGAATCAAATAATCAATCATTATCAAGCTACTTTAAAAAATCGTCACAACAGCTTGCCAACTTACTTACCGTTCCTAAGCTCGTCAAGGCATGACTCGCAGATATTGTTATTCTTATAGCTGATAATGTTATCCGCAGAGCCACAGAAAATACACGCCGGTCTATACTTTTTGATGATAACCGTGTCATCATCAACAAAGAATTCTACCGAGTCGACACCATTAACAATGTTGAGTGATTTTCTGATGTCTGAAGGAAGCACCAGTCTTCCGAGCTTGTCAATTTGTCTTACACATCCGATAGCTCTCATAGTAAAAACCTCCCTTGTTTTTTCAACAGGTACTATTATACCAATTGTTATTATTCATAATACTATTAAACCCTTATTTTGTCAATAGGGAAACATGAAATTATTATAAAATAATACAAAATTCTCCATTTGTTATAATTATTGGCGTGGTTTTATGTGAGATTTTCTATTAAAAAACGGCTTTTTATGCGAAAAATACCATATTTTGTCGTATTATGTAAATAAAGGTAATGAGATATTATAGTACAATAAAACGTTGACTTTTCACTGTGCTTGTAATGTCATTATTGTTATAGGAAGTTATTAACAATAAACACTTTCAATAATATGATAGTGTGGTGCAAGTATACAATAGTGCTATTTCCCAGAATTGGCATAAAATACTAAACTGTTTCGGATATAATAAATAAATATAACACATTAAAACATTATATTGCAGGGAGCGATATATAAATTGCTTGGTTATATATGGGCGTTTATGATAGTCGGCGGAGTTGTATTTTCATTCATTACGGGAAAATCTGACGGGATATCAGCATCTGTAATGCAGGGAGCTGATAAAGCCATACAGCTTATCATCTCCATAGCGGGTTCAATGTGTCTGTGGACAGGCATTATGAATATAGCTGACAGGAGCGGATTATCTGAGATAATAAGCCGTATGCTTTCCCCTGTTCTGAGAATACTTATGCCGGAGCTGAAGGAAAACAAAAAGGCATGCTCAGCAGTCTGTGCAAATGTAACGGCAAATCTGCTCGGACTTGGAAATGCAGCTACTCCTCTGGGAATAAAAGCCATGAAGGAGCTGAGAAGGCTCAATACCTCTACCGAATGTCCTGATAATACCATGATAATGTTTGTAGTAATAAATACTGCCTCTTTGCAGCTCATCCCTACAACAGCGGCGGCATTGCGGCAGGCTGCCGGAAGCAGTGATCCGTATTCCATACTTCCGGCTGTCTGGATAAGCTCATTGATCGCTCTTGCTGCGGGAATAACAGCTGCAAAGCTTTTCGGAAAAGCATCGGAAAAGAAAAGGCATATATTAATTATGCAGCGCTCATGAAGGAGGTCTGCGGATGGAGAAGATCGGTGATATTGCCGTACCGTTTATAATATGCAGTATAATACTGTTCGGATTATACAGGGGCGTTGATGTTTTTGAAGCATTCAAGGAAGGTGTCAAAGAGGGAGCGCTTTCATTATGGGCAGCAGCGCCCTCGCTTGCGGGGCTTGTGATCGGGGTAAGCATTCTGTCCGCATCAGGATTTTTTGATATTATCTCACAGGTATTAACTCCTGTATTCAGTCTTGCGGGAATACCGTCTGAAGTACTTCCGCTGGCACTGATAAGACCAGTTTCAGGCAGCGGCGCAAATGCCGTACTGTCATCCATACTGGGCGAATACGGCGCAGACAGTCTTATCGGCAGGACAGCGTCTGTTATGGCAGGTTCTACCGAAACGACATTTTATACCATTGCCGTTTATTACGGAGCGGTAGGGATACGCAGAACAAGGTATACAGCCGCAGCAGCACTTACGGCAGATATCTGCGGGATGATAAGCGCCTGTATTTTTACAAGGCTGTTATTATAAGAGGGACTGCAGCAATTTTCATTGCGTCAGTCCCTTTTTGTCAGTGTTTTGTGTATCTGCCTTTTCTTTTTTTAGATTTGCGTTTTTTACTGCCGAAAAGACTTATTAACAGTATTATAACAGTTGCGGCAGCCCATAATCCTATGAATACCCATTTAAGCGAGGTCATACCGGAGGCAATATCGGCTTCACCCTCACTGAACAGAGGAGTAATATTCATCAGTCGGAGAATGAGAATATTTTCCATGATATTGAAAAATGTCGCAGCTATGGCTGAAAACAGTGCTGTACGGTAAACAAGGTACCATTTATCCTTTTTGATATAAAGATACAGCGGCATTGTAAACATATATATGCCGCAAAAAATGGCAAAAACAAAATCGATAAAATAATATGTATTCCAGTCATTATGAAGATCACCGGTATAATGTGAGAAAACTGTCATGACATTATCTGCGGTATATGAAAATCTCATATCAAAAATACCGAATCCATTTGTTCCTGCATTTATCGTAGGGCAGCCCATAGGCGTAAAGAACAATACCAGACCTACCATCAATGTCAGTATAAGACTTACGGGTACTATAACTCCCAATACTTTCAGGCTTTTTTTCATAATAATCTCCCTTCAGATACAAATTTTATTCCTCCATTATGCATTATACACTTTTTTCTTATTCTTGTCAACCGGCGCCGCCGGGATGTTTTTGATAAAAAGCACATTTTTATTGACAATATTATAATATTATTATATAATATTGACTAAGTATATCTTTCCTATTAACAATTATAAATGGAGGTGTTTTTTATGAAAGATATGCTAAAAAAGGTGTTGGCAGTATCGCTTTGTGCGGCGCTTATC
>DEHG01000156.1 GCA_002351795.1 Ruminococcaceae bacterium UBA2806
TTATGGTTTTGTGTATAAAGTATCGTTATTTAGGGAGCGCAGGCTCTGCGCCGCCCGGGGAAAGAGGGCGTCCCTTTGTGGCGGGATTGAATAAAGCTGACTGTTGCCGTAAGGCAGCAAAGATATTTTACAGGATGCTAATAAAGATTGCACCTATTGGGTGATAATGTTTTTTCAAAAAAACGTTATTCTGATGCGATATAAATGCATATTTAAAATTAAATTTCACGGATTCAGATTTTCTCTATAATATAGCACCCGGATGGCCGTCAGCGATCATGAAGATCATTGGTCATTCGGGTGCTTTGCAGTTTATGTGCATCACTTTTCCATGCGGTAGACCTCGTAAAACTCAGACAGAGTGATCTGTCCGTCTGAATTTATGTCAGCAGCTTCAAACCTGATCCCGTCAAGTTTTTCACCGCCTGTGATATGCTCCGCTATTTTGTCATAATCACGGCTGTTGATCTGTCCTTCACCCGTGACGTCTCCTGTAACTACCGTAAAATATCTTAGTTCCCGTCCGCCGCCGCTGAAAATCAATTCCCATCCGCTGCCGACTGTGCCTGAGCTTGTGGTCTTTTTCAGATGATTTATCGCTGTGATATCATAATCTCCGTAATTTATCTTTTTCTTCAGCTGTGCAAGTGTAGTGCCGGATCTTATACCGCTTATGCGTCCGGAGGTGATCTTGAGCTCCTGTGAGCTTATATCTGCAGGATAATCAGGCAAAGACGCTGTGGGGCTGCTGTTACTTATTTCAGGCTGCATATTGCTGATATTAAAAGTATTGAAGATCCCGCCGCTTGAATACCCGATACTGTTTCCGCTTGCAAGAAGCTGCTGAATGTTTACACCTGTATCATAATGTGCGGTCTTTTCTCCGCTTTCATTAAGTCTGTATATAATTCTGCCATCACTTGCATATATGTTGTCTGCCGTTTGGCAGATCATCGGATATCCGCTTTGAAATATCTCAGTAAATCCTCTGTCAGGATCAAGCTCATATATCGTGCCGCTGCTGCAGCAATGACTGCCGTTGAAAATCAATTTTCCGTCCGGCACTGTTCCGCCCGTATATCGGTTTGAATTGATATTCATAAGTCCTTTATCCGTAACGGCATATACTTCCCTTCCGTCTCCGTCAGTAAAGATCCGTTTTATAGTACTGCCTGTATCCGCACAAGAGATCATTTCACCACGGGTATTGTATGTACGCAATTCCCTTTGACTGCTGTCTGTGAGGTATACTCTTTGCTCTCTGTCAGCGCAGACAAGACTGCTTCCGTTATCCGATACCGGTATCATTACTGTAGTTTTTCTTCCGCTTTGGAAATTATTAATAATAACGTTTATGGTATATGGCGTTAAAGACAGGATGACTATATTTGTTCCGCAGTAATCTACTGCCGAAACAGCTATGCTTTCGCTTGCATCATCATAAATGCTTCCGTCGGCGGCAATGTGATATGTGCGGTATCTGGTATCATCATATGTTATAATCCTGAATCCGTCCGATGGATCGGGAAAGACATTTGTGTTTGTCAGATATTCTATCCCCGCAGCTTTTCCGCTGTAATAAAAGGAAAGGAATGTAAGCATTACAAAAGCAAGCAATACTGTAGTTGAATATTTTATTGCTTTTTTCATCGGCAATGTACCCCTTCCTTTCTTGTCCCTCGGCTTAATTCATCATCGGGTCAAATTCTCTGAGCATGATTCCGCCGCTCGCTCCGTCAATATAAGAGTACGTTATGGTGTCGCCGCTGTCATATATTGAACCCGGTTTAATATATCCGTCTTTTTCAAGCTTTTCAAGAACGGGTAATATCATACTGCGTCTTTTTTCTATATCAGCTTTTTTATATTCATCGCTTGATGCCGTTTCCTGGACAGTATCCTCAACGACCGACATTCTGTGTATCCACTCATCATATTTTTTTGACCATTCAGGATAGGCTTCCTCAATTTCTTTAAGAACATTTTCAAGCTCCTCGTATCCCTCTGTCTCATATCTTACGCCGTCGCATAATAGCCCGCCATGTTCAAAATTCAGACGTCCTGAGTTGCTTTTCTGAGTGTAAAACAGTATGATACCGCTGTCGTTGTATCTTTTATCAGATTCCCCGATGATTTTTATGCCGTCAAGAGCATTTTGCAGCTTTTTGAGCATTTCCTTATCATCGGTTTTGAAATATTCGCTTTCTGCTTCTTCAGTGTGTCTGAACGATATTTCAACAAGATCGCCCTTTCTTTTATCACTGTCCCATGGATACAAAGGCGGTTCAGTGGGTGCGGTTATGGAATTTTCGCTGCTGTCCTGAGATGAGACAGTTTCCGCTTTGCTTTCAGTTGACACATCTGCGGCGGCGGAAGAATATGCTGAGCGTTCGGACGGGTCGGCGGGCGGGGATTCCTGCGTACAGCCCGAAGCAAAAGCGCAGATCACACTGAAAAGTAAGATAAATGATTTCTTTTTTATATTCATATTATTATATTCCTTATTATCTGAGTTCTTCAAATGTATAACCCCATTCCGTACCGTCTGCAAATGTACCTTCTATACCGTCATACCGTACATTAACATAAATCATATTATTGTCATCCTGCCACATTTTAAATATAATATCATTTTGCTCTTCATAAGCAGATACTATCGTTTTTTCTGGGATCGAAGATTGATTTTCAAGATTATCCTGTATGCATCCGGTAAAAGCTGCACAAATGAAAGAGCAAAGAATAATTGCCGCTATTCTTTTTTTCATGTTATTCCGCCTTTCTTAATTTTGTGTATCGGTCATTTCAGCTTATTATAACTGTTTCTGAGTCATCGCAGCAGGCGGCAAACGATAAAACAAATAACAATATATTCATTTTGCAAAAAATCCTGTCGGAGAACCCCCGACAGGATCTTTTTCGGATTCAGTATTAATGGTTTCTCGATTATGCGAGTTCAGCGAAATACTTAATGGTTCTTACCATCTGGCTTGTGTAGCTGTTCTCGTTGTCGTACCAGGAAACTACCTGTACTTCATAAAGATCGTCAGCGATCTTGCTTACCATTGTCTGTGTAGCATCGAAGAGAGAACCGAATCTCATGCCGATAAC
>DEHG01000056.1:0-1595 GCA_002351795.1 Ruminococcaceae bacterium UBA2806
CATGGATGATCTGCTCCGAGATCAGTATTTCATGCATCCGCTCCCACAGTCTGTCAAACCAATGAGAACTTTTTATGACCCAGTTGGCAAGCGTATTGCTGCCGCTCTCGGCACCAAGCTTCTTCAGGTATTTTGACTGTTAGGTAAGAGGCATACCAATCTGATATTTCTGCTGCATTATATATGCGACATATGAGCGGATGGTGCTATCCGTTCAGAACAGAAGCAGGCTGTCAATATCAGGTAATATTGCTCGAGACAAAAGGATGATTGTGACAAAATCTAATAAAACATTTCCCCCGACATCGCCATCAGGTGCATAAGCACTTTAAGGCGGTGCCGGGGGTTTTGTTTTGGTCTTGTCTGCAAATGGTGCTAATAACATATCTTCGCCCTTACTGCACCTGAAATCATGTATCAGCTTAGCAAGGTCTGATGTATCGTTTTCGTTATCATATGCCCCGTTTACATTAATACTCTGAACATTTTATATTATGTCGTAAAAGCTTGCAATTTCATTGCCGTCAGTGTCATAGATAATATTATCCGAGTCATTCTTGAAGATATCATCATTAAGTCTGCAATAAAGCTTGTAAGTGAAGCCGTTCTTGTCCTTTGCAAGTACATAACAGCTTGCTTCCGATCCGTTTTTAACGCTGCCCTCAAATGTGTAGGTGTATTCGTTTTCGTTTTTCTCTACATCGTTTGAATTCATAAGATTTGTCTCGTCAAGTACTTTTCCGTCCTGCTCGAAAACAAGCTTCATCTCTGTGAATACATCGTTTTTATCTGACTTTGAAGGGCAGTCTATAACTGTAATATCGATGCTCACATCCGATGTATTATTATCCCCGCTATTTATAACAACATTTGCTTCCGAGCAGTCTATATACGGCAGGCTTTTATTCCTCAAATCATCTATCTGTTCTTCATAATTTGCCTCATCCGGATAAAAAGACCTTTTTGTATTTATCATCTCGCTTATTCTGTCTCCGTCCGATTCAAATGTAAGTATGCCCTGAAATCTTGTTTTAAAAATGCTTGCCTGTACAGTACAGCTGTATTTCCCGTCCCTGGTCTTTTTAAGCTCGCTTTTGCTGTCACCGATGCGGAATGTAAGCTTGTCATTTTTTCCGGGAACGACATCTGTTTCTATTGTCAGCTTCAGATCAAAGGTCCTTGTATCGGTGTGATTCTGACCTACTGAGAATACAGCTGTCTTTGCGATCCTATCTGATACGGAGCGATGTTCTGCCTCTAAAAGAAGCTCTGTATTGGACGCTGATACTGAATATGCATCACCTGCCGTCATAGCGATGATCTGGATCTGATACTGTGTTACGAAATATGCGGCAACGCAAAGTATAACACCTACAGTTATCAATATAACAGCCGGAGAAACAAGTGAAGAATGTGCTGTTCTGTCGCCTTTAAGGATCTTTTTATTGATATAGAATCTGTAGATAAAATAATATATTACAAAGAAAAGTATAGCAGCTGCAAGAATAACTGCTGTTATCGGAATAATGTTATTAAATACGCTCTCTAATTCATAAACTTTATTTTCCATGGCAGTACCTCCTCAAATACCAAAT
>DEHG01000056.1:1713-2066 GCA_002351795.1 Ruminococcaceae bacterium UBA2806
TGATTATGACCGAGCTGCTTACCCTGAGAAATTTGTCGGGGTCGAGAGTTTTTTCAAACCGTGTCAGAGAATCCGAGGTCTTATAAATACTGTCAGAAGTATGTACCTCTATCGAATGACCGTAGCTTTCGATCGTAACAATATCGTCAACAGATATGATAAGCCTTGTCCCTTCATTATCTCTTACTGCTATCCGTGCAGGAAAGCCTTCCTTATGCGTCAGAACATATTCTGATTCGTCATTTGTTTCAATGCCGTGTTCTTCAAGAGTTTTCTTTACTTCATCATAGCTGTCATCGTTTATCTCCAATCGGATCTTAAACATTAACTCTCACACTCCGTTCTGAGGGATC
>DEHG01000056.1:2181-6983 GCA_002351795.1 Ruminococcaceae bacterium UBA2806
GAACAGCACTAAAAACAGCATAGTTTGCAGTAAAAGCATCTGCTTATCCTTAAATCAGGTTTTTGTCCGATATTTGCTGCATTCAGCGCTAACCCATCATCAGTGTCATGCCGGCACATAATCAAAGGGGCTGCAGCAGCAGCCCCTGAATTGATGTATAAACTATCATATTTTCAGCGTTTAGTCATAATAGTACTGTTCCTCATTAAGCGCAGCAGGCTCCTCGTTTGTGACAGCAGTCTGCTCACCGTTCTGATCATTGTTCTGTTCGCCGTTCTGTTCGCCGTTTTGTTCACCGTTCTGTTCGCCGCTGCCTTCACCGCTTTGACTGCTTGCGGGCTTGGAGGGCTTCTCTTCCGGCAGAGAAATATCTCCTTCAAGTCTGTAAGCCTTTATTGCTATGTCAATATTTTTCTCGGTAAGATCATACTTTCTGCCGACGTCTTCCCACTTGTATACATTGAATTTCTTGAGCTGCGCTCTGTATTCAAGCTCGGTAGTCTTTGAGCCGTTGATAGCATATCCCTTCTCCTCGGCAGAACCTTCGGAATTGACAGCAGATACGCCATCTGCGGAATTGTTATCAAAGAATGAAATGAATGTATCAAGGTTTATACCGTTTTTCTTGTAGAAATCCGTATGACGAATGCCGTTTACTGTATTGACGATCTTAATGAGCTTTTCATCCTGGCATCTTGTAATAGTACCGATATAACTCTTGTTATCAAACGGCATTGCAATATCGTTTGCACAGGTGTAGATCTCGTTATGTGCATTCTCATCCTTGCTGTCTGATACAAATAGCTCGGGAATACCGTCTGCATCTATATCATAAAGTTCAAATGCAAATTCCGGCTTGGGTTCTTCCGGCTTTTTGGAGGTCTGACCGCTGCCCTGAGAGCTGCCGCTGCCTACACCGCTGCTTTCGCTGCTTGTCTGCTCGGTTGATTCCTCAGATGTTTCCTCAGAAGCAACACTGCTTTCTGCGGAGCTTTCACTCGGCTTGCTTGAGGTCTTTTTCTTCGGCAGAAGATCATCTATCTCACGGATGTACGGATTATCAAAATTGGGGCTTTTCTGTGTTCTGAAATAACTCAGAAGCAGATTATTATAAGCGGTTTTCCATGAAGTGTTTTTGGACGCTTTCTTTTCTGCCTTTGCCTTGGCAAGCGCTTCTGCCTTTGCCTTTTCTATTGCCTGCTCCTTCTTGCGCTGCTCCTCAAGCTTCTGACGCTTCTGAGCCTGTTCATCTTTCTGAGCCTGTTCCTTTGTATCCTTCTGGTGCGCCACTGCCTGAAGCTCACGCTCAAGCTCAATATATTTTGCTCTTACATTATCCGAACCTGTACGGTCAACACCCTTTTTAAGGATATCTCTTGCAAAGGACTTTTCATTATTATTGATATAGCTTTCAGCGATAAGCAGGTAAGCTCTTTCGTCCGTATCCTTTATTGCTATTGCGCTGTTCAGATATCGGATAGCCTCTGAGTATTTTTTCTGTTTGTTCAGGGCTTCACCCTTTGCGACATATTCATCATATTGAATATCATTCTTGACTGATTCCAGCTTATTGCGGAGATCCTTTGTATCTGCATATTTCAGACCTTCTTCAAGGACTTTTTTTGCTTTTTCCTTATCCCCCTTGTCAAGATAGATATCGGCTTCCATGATATATACTCTGTCATCGTTGCTGAAAACGCCCTTTGCATTATCGCAGCATTCGAGCGCCTGATCGTATTTCTTTGCTATCATTAATTCTTCTGCTGCTTCAAGCTGCTCATCAAAATATCTGTGATTATTCTGATCCGATGAAATAAACATTATCGCAGCGCCGATAACAGCTACAGCAATTGCAATTGTTATCAGAATAGTTTTCCGGTTGAATTTGATCGGAAACTCCCGTTTCGGTCTGATTATCGTTGTATCCATTTTCCCTCTGACCTTTCTTTTTGATTTGTTCTGCATAATGTCATGCAGTATGATCATCAATACCGTATAATAAACTACCCTATATTATAGCAGACTGAAAACTTAAAGTAAAGACAAAAACCGCATTGTTCTGACAATTTTTTTGTCATCAATGCGGTTATTTGTTTTTTTGACTTATTTTACAGAAAACAGACTGTTTTTTTCGTTTGCATTTACCTTAAAGCTACTTGACGACAGTTACAATGCATGAGGCAGCTTTCTTATTATAAGTGCATACAGTAACTCTTGCTTTTCCTTCCTTTAAAGCTATGCATTTTCCTCTGCCCTTTGTCTTTGTCATTCTGACGACATCGTTATTTGAACGGAAGGTACGCTCAGCCGAAGCGGAATCCTCATCAAGTACTGCATCAAATTCACAGGTCTCCCCGACATGAAGAACGACTTTTTTGGGAGTGATCCCGACCTTCTGCGGAGCATTTTTTACCGAAACTGCACAGGTCGCTGTCTTGCCGTTAAAAACCGCTTTATCAGCCTATACTGAAACCATGCACCTTTGTAAGATATGAATAATGGTAGGTGCTTGAATTCAGCTCCGGCTTCATGCCATAGTAGGAATGCTGGATCTCGTTCCCGCTTCCTGTTATCTCGACCTCAACATCTGTATCAAATATATAATGCTTGCCGTCAATTTCAACATCTGTCCAATAATGACCGTCAAAACCGCCTGTTACCATTGAGATATTGCCGTATGCCATATTTGCGTTAAATCCGAGTCTTCTCATTATGATCGTAAATGCAGCTGCAAAATTCTCACAAGTACCCTTATGCTCCTTGAGCAGGCTGTATGCGAATTCAACGATCTCCTGATCCTCGTCACTTATATAATTGTCAGCGGTGATAGCCTTATATCCGCTGTATTCATAGGTGCAGTTCCTGACAATGTAATCAAAGCAAGCCTGGACCTTCTGAGCATTTGTCATGCTGTCGTTGACGTTCTCAGAAATGATTGTATTTACCATTTCATCTATTTCGGAATGATTAGAAATCATGGGTGAAAGTGTGGCGCTGTTCAGAACACTGTCCGTTGCACTCTTATCCGGATGTGATGTAGTATCCTGTGTATTGAGTACTAACACCGTCAGCCTGCTTGACACGCCCTCAGGAGTACGGATAACAATATCAGTTGATCCGATGCCGACAGCAGTTACTGTACCGTATTTATCTGCCTTTGCAACAGAGCTGTCCTTTGTGAGGTAGGAAAGCTGGTTGTCAGGTCTGTTGTCTGCGTCAATATTATACTTTTCGCCGGTTGTAAGAACAGCGACATTATTTGTAAGGCGGATAGAATTCGAATCTGTATAGACAACAGTTCTGCCTGAATGATCTGACCATGGCGTACCGTCAGAGGATGTGACATGTCCGCCGGTAGGAGTACCTTCCCATTCGGGCTGTGAATCCGTCTGATCTTCGGGCTTCTTTTCTTCCTTTGGCTCGACAATGACATAGCAGTAAGCTTCAAGTCCGTTATATGTCTGTACCGAGATCCATGCCTCACCGGGATTGACAGCCTCAAAAGCTGCTTCCCATTTATCCTTTGTCATTTTCAGGACATAATCATTGCTGCAGGTATATGTTCTGCTGAGTGATGCGGCACCGTCATTCAGTTTGCTGCCGAGAGTTGCCTTCTGTCCGACTTTAAGTGTTATCTCATCTTTTGACATACTTACATATTCGGGAGCTTTCTTGACAATAACCTTACATTCAGCGGTTTTTCCGTTGTAGGTTTTTGTGGTAATGACTGCTGTTCCTTCTTTTTCTGCCGAAATGGTGCATACATTATTTTCCTGAGTGATCTTTATTGCCTTCTTATCGGAGCTTGTAAAAGTCACTTTACCAACACTGTCTTTGGAAAGCGTTGCTTTAAGCTCGGTTTTTTCACCAACACCAAGAGTAAGTGTTTTTGAAGAAAGTGTGATCTTTGCGGGAGCAGGCTTTACGTTTACTGTACAGTAAGCCTCCACACCATTATAAAGCTTTACATGGATATATGACGTACCTGTTTTGACGGCGGTAAATTCAGCCTCCCAGTCCGTTTTATTCATCTTTACGATCTCAGGGTCGCTGCTGTCAAATTTTCGTCCGGCAGCGGCTGTACCTTCGGGAAGAACAGCGGGCAGCTTATAGGTCTCACCTACGCCGATCGTAAGTTCATATTCTTTAAGCGCTACCCAGTCGGGAGCAGGCTTTACTGTTACGGTCAATTCTGCAAAGTTATCATCCTTATCGAAAGCCTTGATGATAGCTTTACCTGTATTGCTGGCTTTTATTTTACCTTTTTTATCTGCTGATGCGATATTTTTATCAGAGCTTTCCCAACGGACAGCCTTAATCGAAAGCTTTGGTGTAAAGCTTTCCTCAAGACCGAGAGAAAAATCCTTTTTTTCCTTACATACAGGTTCTTTCTTTTCTTCCGGCTTTGATTCAACTGTGGAACTTTGTTCTGACTTTTTAGCAGGCTTGGGAGCTTTGCTGTTTTCCTTTGCCGATATGGAGCTTTCAGCGGGTGTATTATTGTCCGACTGCTCTGTTTTTGGCGCAAGCGCAAAGAAAGCAACAACACCGATAACAAGCGTAGCAAATACTATTATTCCTGTTTTATGTATCGTTTTCAATTTACTTACCTCCGGATTTATTCAGATTCAGAATAAAGTTTATTATTTTCAAACAAATATAAACACTATTCTACAAAGCATTATACCAAAAACCCCCACTCTTGTCAACCAATTAATCCACATGGTATGTGTCAAGTCCGAGAAGCGCCCGTAGCTCAGAAATCATTTTTTTAAAATTGCAGAAACTAAAACTTTATTTTT
>DEHG01000056.1:7045-11500 GCA_002351795.1 Ruminococcaceae bacterium UBA2806
AGAAGGGCATTTACTTCAATTGTATATAATAGTCAATTTCTATGTATGACATTTCCTATATATTGATGGATTCATTTTTTCGCATTATAATAAAATAATATTTTTACCGTATTGAAAAATATCCGGATATATTACGAACGGAGAAATCAAAATGAAAAGATTATGACTGATCTTATTAATTACAGAAATGATAGCAGCGGCAGGATATGGATAATCATAATCTGAATTTATTGCTTTCGATTGCCCGCTGGAAAAAATTATTTTAATATCATAATTTTAAGGCAACCTCTGAATAATTTATCAGAGATTGCCTTTATATATGCGTTATTTGATTTGTCATAATGCCGAAGGCTTTTTTCCGCAAACCCAATTGCACAGGACAGCTTTGCTGTGCTTATCAGAATGACTGCAGCATCCGCTTTTTGTCATATCAACGGCATTGAACATAACGGTCTGGTTTTACCTTGAATGTGTTTATCAGAAGCTCAGATCTTCTATATTCTTTGTCGCAAGATAATTGCAGAGAAGGTAGCTTACAGCATTCATTATCAATATAAGAACAAATAATATCAGAATTATCGTGATTGAACCTATATCTGTAAAACGGAATAACAGATATGAACCCGCACAGATAACGGCTTCGATCACTATTGCCATCGCCATATTGAAAAATATATTGTAATTTCCTCTCAGCGCATTAAGCTCGTCATCCCAGATAAGCTTGGGATTTACCGAATCCATATATATACCGAAATAAGTTGCAAAGCTTACCGAGAAAATGCTGAGTAAACAGCAGAATATTGTGAATTTGATACCTGTATTCAGCCATATGCAGGCGGCTATTACATATATAAGCATTCCTGTTCCGCTTATTATGATGCTTACAAGCGCTTTTATATTTATCTGCGTAATATATGACAGCGGAATGTATTTTATAAATGCAAAATGCTTTCCCTCTCTTGTGATAGCTGAGGATGCAATACAGTTCACCGCTGTAACAAGTACCGACGCCGCAGTTATGCCGAGCATGAACAGAAGAACAGTTTCTTCATTTCCGCTGTGTATGCCATAGATAAATGATTCAAGAAAATTCGTCTTTCCCTGCATTACAACGATAAGATAAAGGAATGCGGGCCAGATAAGATTTATCATTACGCAGTTTGTAAAATATGCGGGCGTGCGGAACAATACTGAAAATTCCTTCTTGAGATATGTAAGCGAGGGACTGTGTTTTCGCATTTTTGAAATGACATTTTTGCCTTCTCTGTGACTTGCGCCGCCCTGACCGACTCCGATAACTCCCGGAAAATAAAGCACCTGAGCCAACAGCATAAAGACTGCTATCGCAGCGGCATTTATCAGCAGATATATAAGTATCTGCCATATTGAGGAAAGCTCCATTGAATTTATCAGAAACTGAATATGCGGGAAAATACAGTTCATTACTGCAAGAACCGCATTGTCAGGCGCAGACATTGCTTTTATCAGCTCGTTTGTATCAAAACCGCTTTTTGAAATAAGAAATACTATCCCGATAATTACAGCAAAGGTGAATATTCCTGTGATCTTATTTACCGTATCCTTGTTTTTGACAAATCTCGTGAAATACATCACAACAAGGCATATAATGCCGCAGTATACAAGCGGAAGTATCGGCAGAGTAAGCATACCTATGACGGCAATAAGCCATGAATATACAGGCAGTCCGCCGCCGATCATATAGCCTGCAAGAGCAGCGATTATTACAAGAAATTCCATTACGCTTTCACTTATCAAAGCGGCTGTGAATTTTGCTCCTATTATCTGATAGGGACGAAGCGGAAGCGGAAGAAGGTTTTCTATATCTCCCGCAAAATAGAACACGGAAAATATAACATTCAGCCCGAATACAAAGGAAAATGCTGAAATGAGGTGAAGGAATAATTCGACCCCGTTCTGCATTGTACCGAAGTCTTTGAGAGAGCTTGTAAGAGAATACAGTATCACGCCAACAAAAAATGTCATTGGAAGCATTATGCCGAACCCGGCAATTATTGTCATTACTATATAAAATATCTTATTGCGTTTCTTTTCTTTATCGCTCGGCTCAACACCCTGTATAAGAGCCGAGACCAGTCTCAGATACATTTTCATTTTTCTGTCAGCTCCAGGAATATTTTTTCGAGGGATTCGTTTTTGTTTTGCTTTTCAAGCTCCTCAAGGGTACCGTTATAGAGTATGACTCCGTTTTTGATAATGATAACCCTGTCACAGAGCTTTTCGGCTACCTCCAGCACATGAGTAGAGAAAAATACAGCATTGCCTTCCTTGGTATGCTCACGCATAAGCTGTTTAAGCTCAAATGCCGATTTCGGATCAAGACCGATCATCGGCTCGTCAAGTATCCATACTGGCGGTTTATGCAGCAGGGCTGCAATTACCATCATTTTCTGTCTCATTCCGTGAGAATAGCTCATCATCGGACTTGAAAGCGCCTTTGTAAGACCGAATTTTTCGGCAAGGCTTTCTATCCTTGTCTGTCTGTCCTCAGTAGGCACACGGTATATGTCACCGATAAGCTGCAGAAATTCTGTTCCTTTAAGTCTTAGAAACATATCGGGACTGTCGGCAATATATCCGATGGATTCCTTTACTTTTATCGGATCCTCCTTGATATTAAAGCCGTTTACAAAAATCTTTCCCTTGTCCGGCTTGATAATACCTGTTAGCAATTTCATTGTGGTTGTTTTACCGGAACCGTTCGGACCGATAAAGCCGACGATCTCGCCGCCCTTAACATTAAAGCTTACATCATCGAGAGCCTTTACTGTTTTGTTATATGTTTTTGTTACGTTTTCCAATCTTATCATTTCTACAGCTCCTTAATAATCATCTTACATAAACGGTACAGCTTGCTTTTTTCCCATTATTAAGTTTTACTGTTACCGTTGTTGAGCCTGCTTTTTTTGCTTCGATCATTCCGTTTGAAGAATTTGCAACAGATACTATTGATGGATTAGCAGATGAAAATGTTTTTGATACCGAAGCGGTATTTGCAGGTATTGAAGCACTTAATTGATATTTCTGACCTACATTCAGCGTTATACTGCTGACGTTCAGTGAAACACTCTGAGCAGCAGGCTTTACGGTGACATCGCAGCCCGCTGTAATACCGTTGCCGGTTTTGACTATTATACGGGCAGTTCCTGATCTTTTGGCAGTTACACGTCCGTTAACAGCGATCGCAACAGATGTATCGGTTGACATCCATGTACAGGATTTATCGGCTTGTGAAGGGGTCGTTACAGCTTTGAGTGAAAAGCTTTCTCCTATCCCCATAGTAAGGCTTGTCCGGCTGAGTTTAAGCGAGGTCGGGGCGGTGGTAACTGTGACGAAACAATTTGAATACTTTCCGGTATTTCCTTCCGCTGTTATTACGGCAAATCCCGCCTTCAATCCTGTTACCTTGCCGTTTTCAACAACTGCGACGCTTTCATTGTCTGACGACCATTTCAGAGTTTTATCAGCTGTTGCAGGGATTATTGTCGGTGAAAGAATAAATGTCTGTCCGACGCAGATATTTGCCGACATCTTATTCATTTTAACTGTATCAACGGCTTTTTTTGCACTGATGATACCGTATTTTTTTCTTACAGTGCCGGTATATTTATTTATTCCGGTTACTATGACATAATAAGTACCTGGGTCAATGCATCGGTCATCTGAATACGAAACTGTATAATCCTTATCCTGAACAAGCAGTCTTGAATCAAATTCAACCATTACCTCAGGTCTTTGAGTATAGCCTGTCTGCTTGAAGCCTGTTCTGCTAAGTGTAATGGTACAGTCCGACATATTTATAGTTTCTATCTTTGGCGTTATATCCCTTCTGACAGCCTTGCCGCACATTGAACATTTATACAATGTATAGCCGTCTTTATAATATGTTGGTTTTATAACACGGTATTTAACATAATTATGAGGTGTCATTCGTATCGTCTGTGTAAATACCTCACCGCAGTCTTTGCAAATCCATTCCTTTGTACCTGTAGTCTGACAGGTGGCGGGGATCGTATTTGTAAGAGTTTTATGCTCATGAGAGCAGCTAACATCGTCAATAACGGAACTGTTATCCGAGCTGTTTTCCATGATACTTCCGATCTGTTCTGATGAAGCAGAGACATTCTCATTTTCGGCAGCGTCTGATATTGCCGTACCGAATATTGCTGTAATAAATGCAAGGGTCAGAGCAATGGATAGTTTTATTATTTTATAATTGATCTTATGATTCAATATTTTCTTCCTCCTAAATGTATTGCAGTACTGTCAGGTTGATGCTGACAGCAGACTGTCAATGCCGTTTACATCCGGACCCAAAGCCTTTATCAGATCAGCTTTAGAAAAACCTGCTGCAAGCAGTTTTTTTATTATGCTGACTTTTTCCTCAAGTCTTCCTTTTTCACGTCCTTCTTCACG
>DEHG01000056.1:11552-12002 GCA_002351795.1 Ruminococcaceae bacterium UBA2806
TTCACGTCCTTCTTCACGACCTTCTTCACGTCCTTCTCTGAGACCCTCTATTCGTGCTTCCTTTTTTGCCTCATTGATATCTTCCTCGGTTATTTTCATGTCAAAATACTCCTCTCTGTTAATAATATCCAGATTATTCATTTTTATTGCTTCACTGTAATAATATATCAACTTTGCGCCAAGAGTTTTTTCAGAATAGCTTTCAATAAAGCTTTTCATTGAATCTTCATTCTTTACGGAAAAGAACGCTGCAAATATTTTCAAGAAAAAACAACATCATGCCTCGGCGGATAATCACTTCTGAACGGAATTTCCATTTATATCACCTTCTGTTCCTTATCAATAATTATAATCTATTTTCATGTTATTTGCAACAAAAAATACACATCCGACCGTGTCAAGTAGTTCTGGGAGAAATCAGATTGATGCTCTGCACTATTGGCAGAACAT
>DEHG01000024.1:0-410 GCA_002351795.1 Ruminococcaceae bacterium UBA2806
ACTTTCACGGATTCAGGTTTGATTCAGATTATATACTTTCATAGCGCTTTCTCAGCTCAGCAAGTGCTTTTTTCTCTATCCTTGATACATATGAACGGGATATTCCGAGAAGTGCCGCAACCTCCCTCTGGGCAAGCGGTTCCTTCCCGTCAAGCCCGTAACGGAAATTTATTATCTGCTTCTCCCTTGGCGACAGCACCTCATTGATATACTGCATAAGATGTTCCTTTTTTATTTTCGTGTCAAGGTCGTCAACGATAGTGTCCTCCTCCGCCATTGTATCCATAAGCGTAAGGGCATTTCCGTCTGCATCGGAATCTATCTCCTCATTTATCGACACATCCTTTGCCCTCTTTTTTGCACTTCGGAAGTACATAAGTATCTCGTTTTCAATACAGCGTGATGCACAA
>DEHG01000024.1:494-818 GCA_002351795.1 Ruminococcaceae bacterium UBA2806
TTCATAAGTCCTATAGTTCCGATAGACACAAGATCATCAGGATCTGCGCCTGTCGCATAGTATTTTTTTACGATATGGGCAACAAGCCTCAGATTATGCTCAACAAGCTTATCCCCCGCTTCACTGTCTCCTGAAAAGTATTTTTCAAGTGTATCCTTTTCCTCTTTTTCGGAAAGCGGTTTCGGGAACTGTCCTGCGCCTGTAACATGAAGAATAAAAAGAAATGATATCCTTCCGATCAGATCAGTCAACAGATCAAACATTGAATCACCTCAAAACAATTCTATGACGCTATTATAAAAATAATTAAAAAATTTCCGAAAA
>DEHG01000024.1:940-17242 GCA_002351795.1 Ruminococcaceae bacterium UBA2806
CGAGCCTCGTCATCCGCTCCATAAAGCCCCGTCACAATGGTGCCGGGGTCTTTTTTTGAATAATAACAGCTGGAGCTGATAATATGCTTAATAGAAGTGGTCTGCCGCTCAACCCCGAAAAATATGAATCTTCCCCGCAGGCACTTCCCTTTCGCAGGGATCTTACACCGGAAGAAAAATCCTTCATCAAACGGAAACATCTTATCCGTTCGGCCGGAGAAATCTTTATATATCTTATCATCATGACAGTCTCGATATTTGTGGCAAATTATCTTTTCAGTCTGAATAACGAGGGTCTGCGTTATTTCGGGATAATTCTGATAATAGCAGCTGCTTTCGGTGTTCTGAAAAAGCTCTTTGCAGTGGTAAAAACGGATTACGCAGTATGCAGCAACGGTTTGATCGTAAGAACCTTTACTCAGACACATCGCAGCCGTAATTCAAAAGGACCCTACAATACGGAATTTGTAAGCGTATGGTTTCCTGAATATGAGCTTTATTGCAGAAGGATACCTTATTCGGGAAAACACTATGATGAATTCGAAGGACTTAAACCGGGCGATGAGATAACGGTATACAAGTTTAACAATAATTATATTTTTGCATACTGTCCTGAACCCTACAAGCTGAAACATTTCTGATTTTTTCCATGCCGTAAAAGCGCCGGGATCTTTGCGGAACAGTCCGGACGCAGCGCAGCTTTGCGCTGTAGGAATTGTAGTCGGAATATGCAATTTTTGGCTCTATTTTTGATATTTTATCATTATATTGCAGATTTTTAAAATAAACTCTTTATTTTTACGCAAATAAAGAATATAATAGTAAAGTGATTGTTTATTATTTGCCTTAATGCGGCAAAACTATTATTACAGCCTTGTCTGTATATTAAAATATGATTGGAGTGCTTTGTGTGGTAACAAACTATGAACACCTGCTTGACAATGTAAAAAGGATCCATTTTGTAGGTATAGGCGGATCGGGTATGTGCCCCCTCGCTGAAATACTCCATAACGAAGGCTTTGAAATAACCGGATCAGATGTTGCTGAATCCGATACGCTTGAAAGGATACGCTCCTATGGTATCCCTGTGACAATGGGACATTTTCCTGAAAATGTTCTCGGCGCAGATATGGTGGTCTATACAGCTGCCGTTAAGCTTGACAACCCCGAGCTTGTTTCCGCAAAGGAAAATAACATTCCTGCCGTTGAACGCTGCATAATGCTTGGCGCTGTTGTGGAAAAATTCAAAAATTCCGTTGCCGTCTGCGGTACTCACGGCAAAACCACAACCACTTCCATGCTTACTCAGATATTTACTATGTCCGACTTTGACCCGACCGCTATAATCGGCGCAAAGCTCCCCTTTATCGGCGGAAACAGCAGAGTCGGCAAATCTGATATTATCGTATGCGAGGCTTGCGAATACGTTGATACCTTCCTTCATCTCTGGCCCGCTGTAACAGTTATACTGAATGTCGATGAGGATCATCTTGACTATTTCGGAACTCTTGACAGAATAAAGCAGTCCTTTACCCAGTTTGCAGACCAAACCTCGGAGATCCTGGTTGTAAACGGCGATGACGCCAATACAATGGAATGTGTCAAGGGAATGGAGGAAAAGGGAAAGAAAATCGTTACATTCGGCTTCGGTGAGAAAAATGAATTCAGGGCTGAGATCACCGCTTTCAATGTATGCGAAAGCTTTGATATTATTCATAACGGTGAAAAACTCTGCTCTGTTACCCTTAACGTACCGGGCAAGTTCAATGTAATGAATGCGCTTGCTGCTGCGTCAGCTGCAATTACGATGGGCGTTGATCCCGAAAAGGCAGCAAAGGCTCTTGAAAGCTTCAAGGGCGCACACAGAAGATTTGAAATTCTCGGAAAGCCAAAGGGTATTACTGTCGCTGACGACTTTGCACATCATCCCACGGAGCTCAGGGCTACGCTTACTACAGCTATGAGCATGGGATATAAGAACGTATGGGCTGTTTTCCAGCCTCACACTTATTCAAGGACATTTACCTTCCTGAATGAATTTGCAGAAGTGCTTTCTCTTGCCGACCACTGTATTCTTTCCGAAATTCTGCCCGTAAGAGAAACAAATACCTTCAATATATATTCAAAAGACCTTGCAGAGAAAATAAACGGCTGCGTATGGTTCAAAACCTTTGAAGAGATCACGGATTATGTAACGGAAAAGGCAGGTCCTGATGATCTGATTATTACCATCGGCGGCGGTAATGTTTATATGTGCGCCAATATGATAATGAAAAAGCTCAGCGAAAGCTGACAGCAAAAAGGCAGTGATTTTAAATTGGATAAAAGACTCAGGCTATACGGTTTCAACAACCTGACAAAAACACTAAGCTTTAACATATATGACGTCTGTTATGCGAAAACAGAACGTGAACAAAAGGATTATATCGCCTATATTGATGAACAGTATAATTCCGAACGTCTTACAAATATTCTTTGCCGTGTAACGGAAATGATAGGCGCTTCCGTACTTAATATTTCAAAACAGGATTATGACCCTCAGGGCGCAAGCGTGACCCTGCTCATTTCCGAAAAGGGGCTTCCCGAAAAGGTAGATCCGTCATGCAATACAGGGAGCTGGCTTATTGCACAGAAAAAGGAATCCGTTGCAGCTCATCTTGATAAAAGTCATGTTACTGTTCATACCTACCCCGAATATCATCCCGGAAATGCCATTGCAACATTCAGAGTTGATATTGATGTTTCGACCTGCGGAACCATCTCCCCGCTTAATACGCTTGATCTGCTGATCGACAGCTTTGATTCTGATATCATTACGATTGATTACAGGGTACGGGGCTTTACAAGGAATCAGGACGGTCAGAAGCTTTTTATTGACCACAAAATAACCTCGATACAGGATTTTATTAAAGACGAAACCTTGAAAAGATATGATACGGTAGATATAAATGTTTATCAGGCAAATATCTTCCATACACAGATGCTTATTAAAGAGCTGGAGCTTCAGAATTATCTGTTTAAAACCGATGTCTATGAAATACCGCCCAAAGAACGGCTTGCAATTTCAAACAGTCTCAGAAGAGAAATGATAGAGATATTCAGCGGCACAAATGTCTATAATGAGGACTGATAAATGAAACTTGATCAGAGCAGAGCGCCCATTTTTGAGGCGCTCAATGAATACAGAGAAAACAGAATAGTGTCCTTTGACGTACCCGGGCATAAGCAGGGAAAGGGCAATCCGGAGCTTCTGGGCTTACTTGGAAAGCAGTGCATGAGCATTGACGTTAATTCCATGAAGCCCCTGGATAACCTTTGCCATCCCGTCAGCGTCATTAAAGAAGCTGAGGAGCTGATGGCTGATGCCTTCGGAGCTGCTCACGCTTTTTTTATGGTCAACGGAACCTCCAGCGCTGTTCAGGCTATGGTCATGAGTGTATGCAAACACGGCGACAAGATCATTATGCCGAGAAACGTTCACCGCAGCAGCATTAACGCTCTTATCGTATGCGGCGCTGTACCTGTATATGTTGATCCTGGTGTCAATAAAAAGCTCGGTATCCCCCTCGGTATGTCGGTCGATTCCGTTAAAAAAGCTATCAGTGAAAATCCCGACGCAAAAGCCATTATAGTGAATAACCCGACCTATTACGGAGTCTGCTCCAATCTCCGTGAGATCGTCAAGATCGCCCACAATGCAGGAATGAAGGTTCTCGTTGACGAGGCTCATGGCACACATTTTTATTTTGGCGATTATATGCCGCTGTCTGCAATGAGTGTCGGCGCAGATATGGCTGCGGTTAGTATGCATAAGACAGGAGGCTCGCTTACACAAAGCTCTGTCCTTCTTTTGGGAAAGAATATGAATCCCGGTTATGTCCGTCAGATAATCAATCTGACGCAGACGACAAGCGCATCTTATCTGCTGCTTACCTCGCTTGATATATCAAGGAAAAATCTTGCGCTTAACGGTAAAGCTATATTTGAAAAGGTGACTATGCTTGCTTCCTACGGCAAAAGAGAGGTCAATAAAATAGGCGGTTTTTATGCTTTTTCAAGAGAGCTTATCAACGGCGATGATATATTTGATTTTGACCCCACAAAGCTTTCTGTACACACAAGAGATATCGGTCTTGCAGGCATTGAGGTATATGATATCCTCCGTGACAGATTTGACATTCAGATAGAATTCGGGGATATCGGGAATATACTTGCGATCATCTCTGTCGGTGACAGTATGCTTAATATCGAAAGGCTTATTTCTGCAATGTCTGAAATAAAGCGGCTTTATACAAGAGATCCCGCAGGTATGCTGGATCATGAATATATTGAACCTCATGTCGTTTGCTCGCCTCAGAAGGCATTTTATTCGGAAAAGATACAGCTCCCGCTTGAAGAAACTCAGGGAAAGGTATGTGCGGAATTTGTAATGTGCTATCCGCCGGGAATACCTATTCTTGCCCCCGGCGAGCTTGTTACTAAGGATGCGCTTGAATATATCATATATGCCAAAGCAAAAGGCTGCAACCTTCTGGGCGCAGAGGATATGAATACGGAAAAGCTTAATGTAATGAAATGATAAAGGAGGTATGTATCAATGGAAATGTGGTATACTGAGGAACAGACGCAGAACGTCCGTTTCTCCATACGCTGTGATAAACAGAAATACAGCGCTCAGTCTGAATTTCAGCGCATAGAAATTTTCAGCACACCTGAATTCGGTGATATACTTGTGCTTGATGACCGCATTATGATGACAACTAAGGATGAGTTTATATATCACGAAATGATAACTCATGTTCCCATGGCAACAAATCCTGATATCAAAACCGTTCTTGTGATAGGCGCAGGTGACGGCGGTACCGTAAAGGAGCTTTCACGTTATAAAACGATAGAAAGAATAGATATGGTTGAAATAGACAGAATGGTTGTCGATGCCTGCAAGGAATTTCTTCCGACTATTGCCTGCAGACTCAGCGATCCGAGAGTTCATGTATATATTGACGACGGTCTGCGCTTTGTACGAGGCGTTGAAAACAAATACGATCTTATAATTGTCGATTCCACTGACCCTATAGGTCCCGGAGAAGGTCTTTTTACAACAGAGTTTTACGGCAACTGCTATAAGGCGCTGAACGAAACCGGAATCCTTGTAAACCAGCATGAAAGCCCTTATTACAAGACCTATGCCCGTTCCATGAGACAGGCTCATAAAAAGATCGTAGAATTCTTTCCCATCTGCAAGGTTTATCAGGCTCATATACCGACATACCCGTCCGGGCACTGGCTTTTCGGGTTTGCGTCAAAGAAATATCACCCGCTCCATGACCTTGACGAGGGCGCATGGAACAGGCTTGGAATAGATACACAGTATTATAATACAAGGCTTCACAGAGGCTGTTTTGCGCTTCCTACCTATGTCACAAAGCAGCTTATGGAAGGCGAATTCAATTCATAAAATTTTTCCAATATCAAGGAGGTAATCATCATGGGAAAAGCGTTAATTATCGGTGCAGGCGGCGTTGCAAGCGTCTGCATACACAAATGCTGTCAGAATCCGGACGTATTTGAAGAGATCTGCATTGCAAGCAGAACAAAATCAAAATGCGACGCACTCAAGGCAAAGCTTGACGGAGGCAAAACCAAAATTTCAACGGCTCAGGTAAATGCTGATAGTGTTGACGAGCTTATTGCACTTATTAATCAGTTCAAGCCTGATGTTGTAGTAAACCTTGCTCTCCCCTATCAGGATCTTACTATCATGGATGCTTGTCTTGCAACAAGGGTAAACTATGTTGACACGGCTAACTATGAACCGCTTGATACTGCCAAGTTTGAGTATAAATGGCAGTGGGCTTACCGTGAGCGTTTTGAACAGGCAGGTATAACTGCACTTCTGGGCAGCGGATTCGACCCCGGTGTAACAGGCGTTTTCAGCGCCTATGCAATGAAGCATGAGTTTGACGAGATCAATTATATAGATATCCTCGACTGCAATGCAGGCGATCACGGCTATCCTTTCGCAACAAACTTCAACCCTGAAATAAATATCCGTGAGGTTTCCGCAAAGGGAAGCTATATCGAGGACGGCAAATGGGTAGAAACTGAACCTATGGAAATAAAGCGTGTATACAATTTCCCTGAGATAGGCGAAAAGGATATGTATCTTCTTCATCATGAGGAGCTTGAATCCCTTGCACTCAATATCAAGGGCATAAAGCGTATCCGTTTCTTCATGACCTTCGGGCAGAGCTATCTTACACACCTGAAATGTCTTGAAAATGTCGGTATGACATCTATAGAGCCTATTGAATTTGAGGGCAAGCAGATAGTACCTCTCCAGTTCCTGAAGGCTGTTCTTCCGGATCCCGCTTCTCTCGGCCCGAGAACAAAGGGCAAAACAAATATAGGCTGTATCTTTATCGGTAAAAAAGACGGAAAGGACAAAACCTATTACCTGTACAATGTATGCGACCATCAGGAGTGTTATAAGGAGGTAGGCTCACAGGCTGTTTCCTATACAACAGGCGTTCCGGCTATGATCGGTGCGGCTATGCTCCTTACAGGCAAGTGGAACAAGCCCGGTGTTCATAACATCGAGGAATTTGATCCCGATCCGTTTATGGACGCTCTTAATAAATTCGGTCTTCCATGGAAGGAAAGCTATGATCCGGAGCTTGTCGATTAAATTCATAAACAAATACATTTACAGCAAAAAGGAAGCTGTCACACTTCATAAGTGCGGCAGCTTCTTTTGTTTATCAGTTATTAAGCATTTTTACCGTTATATTGGCTTTATATACAGTATCTGTCGGATTAATACCGAAAACAATTTCAGTGTTTACATTATTACCAAATATTTTTATCTTCTGGTTCTGGAATTCCATTCTGAACTTTTCGTTTTCATCCTCCGGAATACTGAATTCCGTTGTCTGTGCACTTGACTCTCCAGAAACGCTTTCTTCATTCTCGGATGAAAGATCAATATCCTCATCTGTGCTTTCCTGAACCGGATTTTTAAGCTGGTATTCTTTATATCCGAAAAGCTCGGATGCCTGTTTCCTGCACTGTGCAACGATTTTTTCGTACAGCTCTGCCTTTTTCTTATACTTAGCTTTTTCGATCGAACAGTTGGGCAGAGTAATAGTATAACCTCTGAGTGTGAATTTGTTTTTAGCGTCACTGACACCGTTGATCTTGAGATAAACATCTCCTGTCAATTGATCGCTGTCAAATTCATTCTTTCTTTCTCCAAGAATCTCATAATCATATACTGTTTCACCATCGTCAAATGCCATTTCCTCAATATTGATAGCATCATCTGACGAATTGGCAAATGATGTACGTCCATATGAATCAAGAGTTCCGCCGTAATCCAGCGCCTTATCAAGGAACCTCTGCTGATTGTTCAGATCTGTAACGCCTACATCACCGGGAAGCATTTTTGAAAGATCCAACGTCGGCACAAACGGCTCATATGAATGTAAGCCCCATTCAAATTTATTGTATCTGTTATTTCTTGAAATAGAAGAATCAAAAAGCGATACACGGAATGAATAAGAATATGAGTTTGAATTCTTATGATATGTCATCTTTCTTTGCAGTGTGTATGTGGAATTAAAATCATCTGTATCAAAATCTCTCTGATATGTAAGTGTTTCCGGAGAATCGTCATGATCATTTTTCAGATCCATTTCCGCCTGAATAAGATACTGTCCGACTTCCTTACCAAATATATTGATCACTGTCCCAAGCAGATCCTCCTGACCAAGCTTTGTATTCTTTACATCGAATTCATAAAACTCAGGTGAATCATATCCTGTGGAATCAGTTGAATAACCGAAGGAGATCTCTACATTATCATCTGTCGGAGAAATCGGCTTTTCCTTGCTGTCATTTCTGTAGCCGATAAGATAATTCCTGCGGTAATATGCACAAAGAGTTCCTGCGTTTTCATATTCCTTGAATGTTCTTCTTTCGCTGTTATACTCCGCATACTTGATATTTTTTGAAAGAACACTGTCCTCCGTGATATGCTTCTGTATCTTTTCAACATCAAGCTTATATGCCGGTTGAGCTATAGTTCCCTTTATAAGAGGAAGGCTTTTAAAAGGCTGTATATTTGTGTATTTGCTGTCAGGGAATTTCAGATCGTTCATCGGCTTGAATTCCCATTTCATCATTTCCGGTGTTACGGTTTTTGAGGCCTCTGCAGCTGATGATTCATCAGCTGCGCTTGTATCAGGCTTAGGACTGATACTTGTATCATCAATAACAGACTGCTCCGCACCGGAATTTTCTCCCTGTGAATCTTCACTGTCTCCTCCGTTTTCACCGCAGCCGCATAATAATGTGCCGCTAAGCATAACTGCCGCTAAAAGCAGCGCTATACTTTTCTTACCCTTTATTTTCAAATCACTCACCCTTTTATTAAGCGGAAATCCGCCGTCATATTACAGACAGAGCAATGCCGTACACTCTGCTGCGAAAACAATAATATTTTGTCATATACAAATATTATTATAGATAAAATACAGCTTTTTGTCAAGAAACACCATTCACTGATATTGATGAAAAAAACATTTAAGAATGTACAACTTGACATAATAATAATACTCTTATCATTATAAAAACGAATATTTATCATTATATGATATGACCTGTAAGCCCGGATAATTCCTTATTTTGTATCATCGTTATCAAATACGCCTTCATCGACAAGCTCCAGGAATACCTTTACAACCTTTTCGCTGAGCTGAGTCCCCGAAACACGCTTTATTTCTGCTGCAACATCCTCAAGCTTCATCTTTTTACGATACGGTCTTGTGGAGTACATTGCATCGAATGCATCTGCAACGGCAATTATCTGAGCGATCTCCGGTATCTCGTCACCTTTAAGTCCCTTAGGATATCCCTTTCCGTCAATCCTTTCATGATGGTATCTTGCGCCAAGTGAAAGCTCCGGCTCGATAGTAATATCCTTTAGTATCTCATAGCCCTTTTGGGGGTGTGTTTTCATTACGGCATATTCCTCATCGGTAAGACGTCCGGGCTTGTTTAGTATGCTGTCCGGAATACTTATCTTTCCTATATCATGCAGCAAAGCAATGTTATAGATACGTTCGACCTCATCCTCGGGCTTGCCAAGCTTTTCAGCAAACATACGGGTATACTTTGCTACTCTGGCTGCATGACCGTTCGTATATTCATCCTTTGATTCTACGCATCTTGAGAATGCAAGAGTCATTTCATTGATAAGCTTCTGATTTTCCTTCTGCTTTTTCAGAAGATATGCTGTTTTACGCTTAAAGATAAACAGGAACAAGCCTGAAAGCAGCAGGATTATCAGTGCTGCGATCACACACCTTACCCACAGTTGTTCATATATTGCTTTATCTTTTATGATCTTTACAACGACAGATTTTTCCTCTTTTCCTGTCATTGTATTGACAAGTGAAAAATGGAACTTATACTCACCGCCTCTTAGGTTCGTATATGAAATAATCCCAAGCTCATCCTTTGTTATCTGAATAGGATTATCGTCAAAGCCTTCGAGATAATAGCTGATATGCGGGTTATTCAGAGAATATGTAAATGCATTTGCCGAAATAGTAAGACGCTTGCAGTCAGAAGGAATATGTATTTCCTTTTTGCTGCCTATGCCTATATATGTATCATCAGCCGTTACAGATGGAATACCTATCTTTATTTTGCTGTTATCAATAGAGGCATTATTAATATTTATCATACTTACGCCTGCCGAACAGGAAAGATACAGGTTTCCGTTGCTGTCAAGCTGACAATATGAGTTTGCAGTGGATACACACGGCAGACCGCTGTGTATATCATAATGAATATAATCTATTTCCTCATTTGCGATCATATCCTTGCGTTTTACAACGAGAATACCTCCGCTGTTCAGAACCCAGATATTATCGCTGTTGTCAAAATACAGATCAAAATTATTGGAATACGGGAAATTCTTTATGTGAGTGACCTTTTCATCCTTCATATAAGAAATGGAGTTACTGGATATTATCCAATACAGATCCTCCTTGATATCCTTCTTGATACGCATTACGACCTCTGATGTAAGCCCGTCCTCGCTGCCCACTCTTGAGATCTTATTGCCGTCAAATACATATATTCCATCGCCGTCGCTGCCGAAATAAAGCCTGCCATCGGGAGTTTCTTCTATAGTGAGGATCTCTGTATTGCTTATTCCGTTTTGTTCGGTGTATTTATCAAGAATTTTGCCGTCCTTGAGCAGAACAACACCCTTGCTTGTGGAAACCGCAAGACGTCCGCCGGATATTTCCTTTATCATACGGACACGATTGGAAAGCAAACCGTTTTCTTCATTAAAATAGCTTATTTCATTTTTTTTAGGGTCATAGCATACCAGTCCGTAATCCGAATATGTACATAACCATAATTTACCATTGCTGTCAAGGATAATGCATCTTACTCTTGATTCGTCTATAAGCTTTGTCAGCTCATTTTCTTTCAGTCTGTAATTCTTATCAATGATCCTGAGTCCAAGATCCGTTCCTATATACAGATCGTCCTTATATCTGCAGGTAGCGTTTACAACAACATTATCCATTTGGGAAAGCTTTGAAATATCTTTAAAACGGTTTTCAACTATCTTCATTACACCCTGTCTTGAAGATGTGAACCAAAGATCTCCCTCATAATCCATAATGATATTTTCTATGGACCTGTACATAGGAAGATCGGGTATACTTGTATATTTCATGTTGCTATCAAAGAAACCGATACCGTTATCGCTGCATATCCATAATTTATCATCATATTTTGCAATATTCTGCACCGAATTCTGTGGCGTAACAGAATACTTTTTTGCCTCGGAAGGAGCTTTGGTTATATCCCAGATAATAATGCCGTCTGATCTTGTGCCAAGATATAATATGTTTTTGTCATCAGGATCAGGATATACACAGTCAACCGGTCCCAATCCTGTTTTTTCGGGATCATAGAAAGCAGTTATTCTTCCGTTTTTATATGAAAAGAAATCTCCGTCCATATCGCATCCGTAGATCACGCCTTCTGCGGATTTACAGAGCTTCTTGATATACTTTTTATTTATCTGAGCCTCATTGATATGTTTGATATTATCGTTCTCATCAACAACGGCAATACCCATTGTTGTCGCAATAACTATATTACCGTCATCATCCTCGACTATCGAACGTATAGATGACGCTTCAAGACCCTTTCCTTTATTGTAGAATACAAACTCCTCATCCTTCAGCATTGCAACGCCGTCGTCGTTTGTACCTATCCACATTCTGTTCTTTGAGTCGATGCACAGGCATCTTACAGTTGCTATACCTGTTGACGAATCATAGCGGTAAAATGTATTTCCGTCATAACGGATAAGACCGCTGTAGCCGCCTATCCATATATAACCGTTATCACTCTGAACTATTGCATTTGCCTCCGCTGTCGGGAGGCCGTTTGTATTATCATACAGAATTGCCGTATAATCCTTGCCGCTGCCGAGCATATCAGGGTTTTCCGCTGCTTTTGCTTCAAGTCCGTAACACAGAGCCAAAGCCATAATTATCATGACTAAAAAAGGTATCAATACATATTCAGATCTATTAATTGATTTAGAAAACAAACCATTTTTTTGCTGCATATTATAAGCACCGCCCGAAAAAATATTTATATTATTATACCATAAAATCAGACTTTTTTCAACTTAAATAAATATGAATATTTTCGACTCTGATGCAAAAAGAAGCTGCAGCACAAATATGCATCACAGCTTCTTTCGTCTTAAATTATTATTCTGCTTTTTTAAAAATAAAATCATAAAGCCTTGTCTTTTCAGTATAAGGATCACTTATAACAAGAGTCTGTCCGCAGTGATCAAAATATGCATCGTAATAATTATCGCTTGTAGGAACACGGTGTTCCTTTTTTTCATAGCCCATAGATGATACTATCTCAAAACCTGCTCCGGTAACTTCGATAGGGTTCATATTTGTCGTAAGATGACCCGATACCGCAAAAACTGACCCCATCAGAGTAAACGGATTTGATCCCTTGAGTCTTGAGAAAATCGTATTCATTACGATCCTCTGTCTTTGTGTACGGTCAAAATCAGAGCCTGCACTGTCTCTGTCACGGGCATACCATAAAGCCTGTCTTCCGTTCAGGTGAACAAGAGCCTTAAAGTTACCATCGTTGTCGCCCTTGTATTCATATTCATCCTTTTTAAGCTCGTCATCATCCTCAGTCTGATGGTTTTTCTTTGACTGCCAATTTATATATGCTACCTCGTCATAGGTAAGCTCCAGATCTATCCCGCCAAGTGAATCAATAATATCGGTAAAACTGTTGAAATCAACTACCATATATTTATCAATACGCAGACCAAAATTGTATTCGACAGTTTCACAAGCAAGCTTGGGTCCGCCGATAGAAAATGCCGCATTAAGCTTATTATCTCCGAAGCCCGGTATAGTTACATATACATCACGCATAAATGATGTCTGTTTAAGCTGACCAGTACTTTTATCAAGGCTAAGGAGTATCATTGTATCAGCTCTGCCTCGCTCATTATCCTTATGATTGTCCTCACCGAACAACAGGATATTTGTCACTCCCGGTTCATCCTTCAGTTCAATGCCCGCTGCTTCTGCTGCAGAATGATCAGGATCCTCGTTTGTATAATGGATCCTTCCCAAAACTAAAATAACATAAACAATAAAGGCAATAACCGCCAATAGAAAAAGGATCAGCAAAAATTTAAGAAACGGATGCTTTTTCTTTTTTTTCCCCGTCGGATAGTACTGCTGCTGATTCGGCGGATAATAACCGTTAGGAGAAACAGGTGTACGTCCCCTCCTGTACGGCTGCTGCGGCGGCTGAGGCGGCGGCATGACCATCTGGGGAGCGTCATCATCAGAAAAACCGTCACCGTACTGCATATTTTTGCTGCTTGAATAAATATCGTCTTCCGTCACGCTTATCACTTCCCTGCTTATTAGTCACATTTCCCGTCCGATATGATACGGGCGGGAAATATCTTTATTCTTATCCTGTTTGTTCATCTGATGATTTATCATCAGAATCTTCCGTCTTTTCAGATGAATCTGAATTTTCACTTGGTTTAAGCTTGTTTTCATCATTGAATATGAAGTCCGCTATCTTTCCACGGAAATCCTGCCAGTCAATTATCAGTATTGCAGCAACAAAATCACCGTATACATATACAGGATGCTCATACATATCCGAATACCAATAATCTATATCATAGCTCTTTGAATCAGGCGCAGACTGAGATACGATCTCATATTTCAGATATTTAGTGATATTCTGTGCAAGCTGGAGTATCTCGGATGATTTGAAGTTTGTTGTTACCATCGAGCCGATATCGGACAGAGTTTCAAGTATTTTTGTCGTTTCCGACTTCTTGATCTTATTTATCATAATGCTGATAACATTTCTCTGTCTGAGTGTTCTTACATAGTCATCACCGCTGCATATACCCTCTTCACCACGGTTTCTTGCATGCCATAATGCCTGACGTCCGTTAAGATGTACCAAAGCCACCTCATCGCCGTTTTTATTCGGCTTATAATCATAGCTGCTTGCATCAAGCTCGTTTCTTGTATCTGCCTGATGGTTCGACCAGGTCTGCCAGTCTATATAATCGACTTCTTCCTGAGTAAGCTCGACATCAATTCCGCCTAACTTATCAATTATCTTCTTAAAGCTCTTGAAATCGACAATTGCATATCTGTCTATCTGTATGCCGTAGTTTGCCTGAATGGTTTTTACGGTCAGCTCAGCGCCGCCAAGCGTAAACGCAGAATTAAGCTTGTTTTCACCGTATCCGGGAATAACGACCCATGTATCTCTCTGCAGTGACAGCATTTTCAGCTTCTTATGCTTTGTATCTATCGAGAACAGGATCATTGTATCCGAAAGACCCTTTGTCTGACCCTTTCTTGTATCTGCGCCGATCAGCAGGATATTAAGTATCTGCTTATCATTAAGGAGTTTACCTTCATATGCTTTGGTATTTTGACCGGAGGTATCGGCTTTTTTATCCCTTCCGCCGGAATTTGATGAATCGGTATCAATTGACTGATAATTGATGCTGTTCAGATATGAATACATTACGATACAGCCTGTACCCGATATCATCATAATTACCGCAAGTATACATGAAATAATGCTTATTACCACTCTTTTGGTAAGCTTTTTTCTGGCTCTCTTTTTTGTATTGGTCCTCGGAATGACTCTGTTGTCAACAACGCTTTTGACCTCAGTCATCCTGCCTTCCGGCTTCTTTTTTACAGGCTGTTTCTTAGGCGCAGCTTTTACAGGCTTTGAGATATCTACAAAATCATCCTGATAATTTGATTTCTTAGAATTATTTACTGCTATACGGTTATTAGTCTGCTTTTTTGCAGCAGGCTCGGAAAAATCCGTCTTCCTCTCCGATGAATGATTTTTTCTTGAATAAACCCTTACCGAGTCGCTTTCATTTCCTGCAGCAGCAGTTCTTTTCACTTCCCTGCGCTCTGAGGAATACCGCTGTGCTTCCCTTTTATGCTGCGATTTTGCCTGTCCGGCAGAGCCGCTTTTACTATGCTTTGATCCGGAAGAAGGACCAGGTCTATTATTAGACATAAATATCTCCTTTTCAGCTTTTTACATCTGATGTCATGATAATATGCTTGAAACCTACATCATACTGACAGATAATATTCTGTCACTTCTACATTATATTACATATTATTATATTATTCAAACGTTTTTTTAAAAAAAAGCGGCATACATATTTTTTATTTCTATCTCTTATATTTACTTGTTGATTTTTACAACAAAATCAAAGCGCTACATTCTGTTCGTCAAGCGGAAGCTCGTAGGATGGCATAAAATCCCTGATAAAAATACCCACCTCCGGCATATCAAGCCTTGCAAGATACTTTTCGGATTCTTCCCTTGCCTTTCTGAATTCATTATTTCCCATCTGTATCTCTTCAATGCACTTAATAAGCGCAGAAAGCTTATCCGCAGCCTTTATAAGCCGCAGCATATACTCATCCTCGCCCTGCGGAAGTATGACCTCCCGCATCTCCTCCTGCATATAATCTGGCAAGGTTGAAAGAAGCTGAAAAGCCGCCTCTTTTTCAATATCTGCATAGGCTTTACGCAAGGTCTTGCTCGAATATTTGATAGGAGTCGGAAGATCGCCTGTAATTATCTCTGTACAGTCATGATACATAGCAATTACTGCGGCACGTTCAACATTTATACTGCCGCCGAAACATCTGTTATGTATTACGCACAGCGCATGGGCGATCATTGCGACCTCAAGACTATGTTCGCTGAGGTTTTCGTTTCTTGTATTTCTCATAAGCGACCATCTGTCGATATATTTCATTCTTGACATGACCGCATAAAAATGATACTGTTTCATTTTTTCACTCCATTTTTTAATTCAGCCGATTGTAAAGAATACATGAAAGTGATATAATCTGATCATACCTGAATTGAGGAGGTAAGATCATGAAGGAATCACTTTCATGCGAGAGCTGTACATATTATGTCTACAATGAGGACTATGAAGAATACGAATGTCTTGTAAATCTGGATGAGGACGAATACTATGCCCTTATCAGCGGAACTATGAAGTCATGCCCGTATTACAGAAAAGATGATGAATACGGAATAGTCCGCAAGCAAATGTAATAATGACCTCTGCGATCAGATAAACATGGATACTATATACGGTATGCCATATGATATAAAAGTCATTATTACAGTAGCAAGAACAAGACCGCCGAGTATTGCAATGCAGGCGTCCTTGAGCTTGAAATGGAAAAGCGCAGCTACAAGTGATCCGGTCCATGCGCCGGTACCGGGAAGGGGTATGCCGACAAAGAGAAGCAGACCCCATTTTTTATGCTTCATTATTTTCTGTGCGCCCTTTTCGGCTTTTTCTTCAAGCTTGTTTATCATCTTGACAAATCTTGTATTTTTCAGAAGCTCAAATATTTTTTCGATAAACAAAAGTATGAACGGTATCGGAAGAATATTTCCGATTATGCATATAGGTATAGCTTTCCACATATCTACATGAAGTATACTTGCGGCGATAAGTCCTCCACGAAGCTCCAGTATCGGGCACAATGATATTATAAACACAACTATTTCTGCCGGCACTCCGCCAAGTGCAGATATTATACTTTGAATTAATCCTTCCATATTTTCCTCCGGATAATAAAAAACAAATGGCAACCTCTAAAAACCTTT
>DEHG01000024.1:17342-23501 GCA_002351795.1 Ruminococcaceae bacterium UBA2806
ACAAGTTTTTAGAGATGCCCAAATATATGTCAAAACTATTACGCTTATTTCTTTGAAGTCTGGGATCTGACCGATTCAAGCTTTTTGTGATAAGCGTTTATACTTCTCAGCTCATCGGGCTTTAATTCTCTCCATTTCCCGGGCTGTAACATTCCAAGCTTTATCGGTCCTATTGCAATTCGTTTAAGTCTTGCCGTTTCAAGACCAACAGCCTCGCACATCTTCCTTATCTGACGGTTTCTGCCCTCTTCAAGCACAATTTCAAGCACCGTCCTTGACTGCTCCGATTTTAAAACACGAACAGACGCCGGCATTGACATCCTGCCCTCGATAACGATCCCCGTAGTAAGCTTTGTAAGCTGATCCTCGGTTATTCTCGGATGAACGGTAACACGATAGGTCTTTGCAAAATGAGTTGAAGGGTGGCTTATCATATTCGCAAAATTACCGTCATTTGTCATCAGAAGCAGTCCCTCTGATTCTCTGTCAAGTCTGCCGACGGGAAACAGTCTTGCCGGGATATCATCTACAAGCTCCGCAACGCATTTTCTGCCGCCCTCGTCATTCATTGTCGTAATGAAGCCTCTCGGCTTATGAAGCATTATATAATACTTTTTTGCATCACGGCGGACAGAAATATCCCTTCCCGCAACGTTTATCTTATCCTTATCCGGATCTGCCTTATCTCCGAGCTTTGCACGTTTTCCGTTGACGGTCACTGCTCCCTTTTCGATAAGCTCCTCAGCCTTTCTGCGTGAGCATACGCCCGCATCGGCTATTATTTTCTGAATCCTGATCTTGTTATCCTTTTCCATCATTCACTTCTCCTGACGTTTTCCTTGTTCCTTTAGCCGCCAATTTGCAGACGATCTCCCTGCCGCCGTCCACTGTAAATATTATCCTGCCGTAAATACGTCTTTTTACAACAGGTGAATATATAAAGTGCGGCACAAAAACCTCGCTTGTGATCTTATGTCTGCTTTTTCGTCTTACAGTCAATACGGGTATTTCCTCAGGTGCGAGAACGGCAACCATTTCATCACTGTCCGTAAGCGGCACCTCTGCTTCGAGCTTTTCATCACACAGGCTTATCCTTTCAAGAAGTGAAAAACCGTATGAATACAGCTGCGAATGATCTCTCCAGTCATCCCTGTCATTCAGGGTGACGGCAATAAGCGTCACACCGTCTCTTTTGCAGCAGGATGTAAGCGTCCTGCCGGCTTTTCTGGTATAACCCGTCTTTATCCCTATGCAGCCTTCACAAATTGAAAGCAGCTTGTTATGATTGTACAGGGTCTGTATCTTTTCCTCAGGCGAAATATATTTTACCTTAATACTTTTCTGCGATACTATATCCCTGAATTCCTTCATTTCCATAGCATAGGAACACAGACGAGCCATATCATATGCTGTTGAATAATGTCCTTCACTGTCAAGACCTGAGGGCGTTACAAAATGCGAATCCGACATTCCAAGCTCTCCTGCCTTTTTATTCATCATCTCCGAAAATTTTTCCTGACTCCCCGCAACCGAAATTGCAGCGGCATTTGCAGCGTCATTTCCGGATACCGCCATCATTCCCTTTACTATCTCGCTAAGCTTTATGACCTCTCCCGCTTTCAGGTACATACTTGAACCCTCAGCATACATCTTTTCATTTATCGTAACAGCCTTATCATTTTTCCGACAGTATTCAAGCGCAATGACCGCTGTCATTATTTTTGTTATGCTTGCAATAGGCTTTTTTTCGTTTATATGATGACCATATATTATTTCCTTATTATCGGGACAGTACAGAATCGCAGCTTCTGCGCTGTCTGATATTCCTGATACAGGGATAACGTTTTCCGCAGCGGCATTTTCAGTCTGATAAGTTTCAGGCTTATCGCCGGCATCACAGGCGGAACAGCACAGGATCACCGATATTACAAGGATCAGATTAACACAACGCACAAACAAAAGCCCCGCCCCTTTGCAAATAAAACTCATATTGAATCTATATGCAAAGGGCAGGTTTTTATGAACAGATCACACCTCGGGATCCTTCAGACCTTCTTCTGTTTTGCTGCCTGGCTCAATGCTTTCCGGCTTATCCTTCTTATCCTTCTTGAAAAGCCCTGAGATCTTATCCACAAGCTCGGGAACCATTGCGATAGCCTTTTCATTTGTGCCGTTGGAAACATTCAGCAGCTTTACATCACCGTGACTTATAGCGATAAATGCCACAGGGTTTATAGTAACGCCTGCGCCGCCGCCGCCGCCGAAAAGAGTATTTTCCGGCTGCGGCTTATTGCCGAATTCCGAACCGCCTGACGCAAAGCCGTATGCGATCTTTGAAACGGGGATTATCGTTGTACCGTCCTGAGTTATTATAGGATCACCGATAATAGTATTCATATCCACCATTTGTTTGATTTTTTCAAGAGTAGTATCCATCAATCCCTGAATTGGATGTTCACTCATATTCAACACCGCCTTTCTTCCGGGGAATATAATGCATTTTTGCGGAAGGTATTTCCCCACATTTCCTTCCTTAAAATAAACACTTAGTAAGCTTTATCAGTACTTTTATTCCTCTGAATGCAGCTTTGAAAGCTGCCCCCAGCAGGAACAACAATCTTATTTTAAAAGTAAGCTCCATTTCTGCGGCTGTTTTCTCCGCAAGAAATCCTGCGCTTATATCCGTATAATGCTTTTTCAGTACACAATTCTGCTCAAGTATCGAGATCACAGGATAAACGGCAGAACATACATATCCGTATTTTATCGCTGTATCGGCTGCATCCTCACCGACAACACATATCCTTATATTGCAGCGTGTTATATATAGGTGCTTTGCAAAACCGCCCAGAAAGTCAACAACTATGCTTATGACTTCTTTAAGAATATCGATAAGTCCGTCAAGTCCGTGTTTGTCATACAGCTGCCTGAAACGGCCAGGTTTCTTTTCAGCTTCCTTTTTTTGGGGCTGCTCTTTCTTTTCAGGCTCTTTTTTAACGGGCTTTTTTGGCTTTTCAGGCAATATCCTGAATTTCAGGAATAAATATCCAACGCTTAATTTTGTATCGCCGTCGTAATCAAGATATATTTTCAGCGGACACATCAGGAGAATAAGCAAAACGGCAATTATTATCAGTATAACCTTCAGTGCATTCAAATCTCATCACCGCCGTCTTCAGGCTGTTCGTTTTCCTCCTGCGGCAGCGGCGGAAGTTCATCTATTGAAGAAATATTGAAGCATCTCAGAAAATGCTCTGTTGTACCATAAACAAGCGGACGTCCTGGAAGCTCCAGTCTTCCCTTTTCCTCTATAAGCTGTCTTGCAACAAGACTTGCAACAACGCCCGAGCAGTCAACGCCCCTTACCTGTTCAACAAAAGCCTTTGTTACAGGCTGGTTATATGCAATTACGGCAAGCACCTCGCTTGCTGCCTGTGAAAGCGGGGTATTCCTGCGTATATCCATTACCGTCCGTATCGGGTCGGCATATTCCTCGACTGTACACATCTGATAGCTTTCTGACAGCCTTACAATTCGTATACCGCTGTTTCTTTTTTCATAGTCATTTTTCAGCTGCTCGCATATCTCAACGACCTCTGAGCTTTGTATTTCAAGCGCCTGAGCGATCCTTTCGGCTTCAACAGGAGTTCCGCAGGCAAAAATGATCGCTTCAACTGCGCTTTTCAATTTTTCTTTATTCATTTTCAGCCCCCCTGTCAGCGGATACACTGCTCTCATCCTTTAAAAGATGAAGTGATACCTCTCCGTTATCCTCACTTATGCGGACACGCTTTCCCTTTACAAGTTCAAGTATTGCAAGAAACGTTGCAACAAGCTCGCTCCTGTCGCCGGCATCGTCAAATACATTTTCATATCTGACCTTTCTGCCGCTCCACAGCTTTCTCATAACGCCGACAATCTTTGAGCTTACCGATACGATCCGGCGCTTAACTATGCCCGAAAACGCTTCCTCGGACGGAGGTATTTTTTCCTTCCCCCTGCCCACTGCCGTCATATACGGTGCAATAAGGTAATCGGGCGCATGGCTGCGCTTATATTTCATATCCGCCTTTATTTTTGAAGGCTCCCGGCAAAAGCTGTCAAAGCTTATTTTCTGACTGAGTATCTTTGCGACCTGCTTGCACTTCTTGTATTCTATCAGCTGACCTGAAAGCTCTTTTTTCATCTCTTCCGCTTCCTCATATTTCGGAAGAAGCATTGCAGATTTTATCTGAACAAGACGGGACGCCATATCGAGGAATTCTCCCGCTATTTCAAGCTCCTGCTGTTCCATAAGGCGCATATGCTCCATATACTGCTCTAAAAGCTCGGAGATCATAATATCGTAAATATTCAGTTTATTCTTTTCGATAAGATGAAGAAGAAGGTCAAGCGGCCCTTCAAAGGCTTCAAGCTTATATGATATCTTTTCCACGCCGGACACCCGTCAGAAAGCCCATGAGAAGGGCAGGTATGTCAGCCAATCAATAAATCCGCCAAGAACATTATTGGCAACGCTGAGGATACCGTTCAATCCGCCCATCATTATGACCACAAAAAGGATCATGCTTATCATTTGTTCTCTTTGGGCTATCCAGAAAATGTATTTGTCAGGCAAAAATGCCATCAGGATTTTGGAACCGTCAAGCGGCGGAACGGGCAGAAAATTGAATACTGCAAGACCTATATTGATATAGACTAAAAACTGGAAAAACATAAGAACATACATCATAAAATCATTCCAGGGCAGTACTTCCTTTGCTATCAGCGCAAGAAAACCGTTTCGGATCAGTCCTGCCACAATTGCCGCAAGAAGATTTGAAACAGGACCTGCAAGAGCAGTGAGCGCCATACCCTTTTTAGGATCTTTAAAATACCTCGAATTAACAGGTACGGGCTTAGCCCATCCGAATCCTACCAGAAGCATCAGAGCTGCGCCGATATAATCAATATGCACAAGAGGATTAAGCGTCAGTCTGCCTTCTCTTTTAGCAGTATCGTCACCCAATTTATGGGCGATAAAGCCATGGGCACATTCATGCAGAGGCAGTACAAGAAAAATAGTAAGAAGAGTTGACAGGATATATACTATTACATTTATAAAGCTCCCGCCATTTCTTAAAAGACTTATCAGCATATTCAGATTCCCTCCTTTTCTTTTAATAACAATTACGCAGAATCCTGACAAATGACAAGATTCTGCGTTTTTTCAGAATATTATTCCTCGGCTTCAGACTCATCATCTGCGTCGTCAAGCTCGTCATCAGCATAGCCAAGCTCAAGAATCTCACCGCAGTTAGGACATTTGATAACGCCCTCTGTAAGTGAATTCTCGCTGAGATATGTAGTCTCATTGCAGGACGGACAAGTCACCTCGTAAGCCATATCGCTGTGTGACATAGCGTCATTATCATAACATACACCACCGAAGCTGTCATCGCTGAGCATATCCTCAACTCCTGCCAGATCCTCGCTGATACCATCGACCTGATCGCAGACGTCATCATAGCACTGACCAAGATCCTTTATCTCCTCAGCCATCTCACAAAGAAGATCAGCTATAACTTTAAAGACCCTTGTCTGTTTATCCTTCGGATCAAGCTCCAGACCCTCGATCAGCCCCTTGACATAAGCCGCTTTTTCACTAAGCTGCATAATATCTACCTCCGGTAATAATCAGGCTCTTGACATATATTCGCCTGTTCTTGTATCGATCTGGATCTTATCACCCTCATTGATGAAGATCGGAACCTTGATCTCTGCGCCTGTCTCAAGTGTAGCAGGCTTTGTTACGTTTGTTGCTGTATCGCCCTTTACGCCGGGTTCTGTCTTTGTGATCTCAAGCTCAACAAATGTAGGCGGTTCAACACCGAAAACATTGCCCTTATAAGACATGATCTTGCAGATCATATTTTCTTTTACGAACTTGAAATTATCGCCAAGAACGCTTGCATTGATCGGGAGCTGTTCATATGTTTCATTATCCATGAAATAATAAAGATCGCCGTCGCTGTAAAGATATTCCATATCCTTTCTCTCAATGAAAGCTGTCGGATACTTATCATTCGGGTTGAATGTCTTTTCAACAACTGCACCTGTAATAACATTTCTTATCTTTGTACGGACAAATGCTGCGCCCTTACCGGGTTTAACATGCTG
>DEHG01000069.1:0-507 GCA_002351795.1 Ruminococcaceae bacterium UBA2806
CTCGACCTGTATATGCCGAATATGTCCGGCAGGGACGTGCTTTCATGTATGCAGAATGATGATGAACTGATGTTTGTTCCGACTATTGTATTGACCGTCGATCAGCAGGCGGAGCTTGACTGTCTGAAAATGGGAGCAATGGATTTTATTCCCAAGCCTTATCCTGATATGAAGGTAGTCAAAGCCCGTATTTCCAAATGCATAGAGCTGTCCGAGCAGCGGGATAAGCTTACCGGACTTTTCAATTCTAATTATTTCCTGCAATATGTGAGCCGGTACGATCATTACGAAAACGGAACAGCCTTTGACGCCTTTGTTATAGATGTAAATCGGTTTTCGGAAATAACTGAACAACAGGGACGGGATTTCGGAAATCTTATTTTACGCAGTATCGGCAGCGGCATCAAAAAACTGATACGGAAAACAGGCGGGATAGGATGCAGAAAAGAGGGAGACACATTTCTGTTTTACTGTCCGCATCAGACAGAACATGAGCATATATTGAAG
>DEHG01000069.1:558-895 GCA_002351795.1 Ruminococcaceae bacterium UBA2806
ATTTTCTGTCCGATGTCTTTGCACAAAAGGAACTGAACGGAAAAGTAACAATGAGGATAGGCGTTTACCCTAATGCCCTGCAGGAACCCGATATCGTAAAGCGTTTTTCATATGCAAAAATCGCTGCGGACAGTATGAAGGATGAACCTGACAAAATTTTTGAATACTATACGGATGACATTGCCGGAACAAGCGGAATGAATACTGAGGAATGATAATGATTTGTCATGCCTTATAGATCTATAAAACAAAACAGGAGGATCAGGCGGAGTACATTAAGTCTCCCTGATCCTCCTGTATTTTATCGGAATGTCTAAGGAATCGCTGAATAAATAGG
>DEHG01000069.1:1028-8238 GCA_002351795.1 Ruminococcaceae bacterium UBA2806
CCTAAAAGAACAAGCTTTTTAGTGATGCTCTTATGACAGTCAGCCTTTATAAACTGTAATCAATACTGCCTTCCCCAGTATACCATGTGCTTAGCGGGCTTTCCACAGCAAACACAGGTATCTGCAAGATGCTCTTCGACAAAGGGAATGCATCTTGATTTTACGCCGCCGGTCTCATCCTTGAGCTGATCCTCGCATGCACTGTCACCGCACCACATAGCCTTGATGAATCCCGGCTTGTTTGCAGCAATGTCAAGGAATTCTTCATGCGTTGTTGCGGTAAAGGTTTTTTCCTCAAGGTTTTTAAGTGCAGCATTGTACATACTGTCATGTATATCGGCAAGCAGCTTTTCAACAGCGGTTTCAAGCTCATCAAGATCAATGAAGGTCTTTTCCCTCGTATCACGTCTTACTAAAACACATTGATTGTTTTCGATATCCTTGGGACCTATCTCGACACGGACAGGAACACCGAGCATCTCATACTGGCTGAATTTCCAGCCGGGCGCCTTGTCGCTGTCATCCATTTTAACACGGAAGCCTGCATTTTTAAGCCTGTTTTTAAGCTCGTCAGCCTTGTCAAGAACGCCCTCCTTTTTCTGTGCGATCGGAATGACCGCAACCTGTATAGGCGCAACCTTCGGGGGAAGTACAAGACCGTCGTCATCGCTGTGTACCATTATAAGCGCACCGATCATTCTTGTTGAAACGCCCCATGAGGTCTGGAAAGGATATTGCAGTGTATTATCCCTGCCGGTAAATTTGATATCAAAGCTTCTTGCAAAGCCGTCTCCGAAGTAATGTGAAGTACCGCCCTGCAATGCAACGCCGTTATGCATCATGGGTTCAATGGTGTAAGTTTCAACTGCGCCGGCAAATCTTTCCTTTTCCGTTTTTCTGCCTGTCACAGCGGGAATGGCAAGAGTCTCCTTGTAAAAGTCAGTATAGACTTTAAGCATCCTGAGCGTTTCTTCCTGAGCTTCCTGTTCTGTTTCATGAAGGGTATGTCCCTCCTGCCAGAGAAATTCAGATGTGCGAAGGAAGGGACGGGTAGTTTTTTCCCAGCGGACAACGCTGCACCACTGATTATATAATTTGGGCAGATCACGGTATGAATTTACGATCTTTGAATAATGCTCGCAGAAAAGGGTCTCCGAGGTCGGGCGAACGCAAAGTCTTTCTGCCAGAGTTTCACTGCCGCCGACAGTTACCCATGCACATTCCGGTGCAAAGCCTTCAACATGATCTTTTTCTCTCTGAAGCAGGCTTTCGGGAATAAACATCGGCATATACACATTTTCATGTCCGGTATCCTTGAAGCGTCTGTCAAGATCCTTCTGAATGTTTTCCCAGATAGCATAGCCGTGAGGACGTATTACCATGCATCCCTTTATGCCGGAATAATCGGCAAGCTCTGCCTTTTTAACGATGTCAGTGTACCATTTGGCAAAATCCTCATCTCTTGAGGTTATCGCCTCTACCATTTTCTTTTGCTGAGCCATTATTTTTCCTTCTTTCGTTTCCTTTAGTTGTAAGTTGTCAGTTATCAGTATGTTGGTTATGATCTTTACAGCCGGCTACTGATACATTGTCACTATATTATACACTTTTTTACTGCCTTAGTCAATGAGTTATTGACTGTTTGCAGCAAAATCAATTGTCACTCCGGGAAACTCAGGAACATGGATGCTTTGTCTTAACAAAGTAGATTTATATATTTTTGCTGAGACAGGATTGATTTTTGTATAAACGGTGATGTATAATTATGGATAGAGACAGATCAGAAGCATACTGTCATTTGCAATAAATCATAAATACGGGGGTATAAGTATGAAGCTCGATCCGAAATCTGTCATCCGAATAACCAAGGATGAGCATTATATGATATCAATAAATAATACGGATATTAATGGTATCATAAATAAATTCAGCAGTATCGGAGCATTTGCAGAATGAATAAAACAGCATCAGATCTGATATATCTGCTTTCCTGTTCAGTTAACGGTATAACCCCCGACAAATCAAGAGTGCAGTCAATGGATCTTGAGGAACTATATTATTTTTCAATGAATCATTCCGTTCAGGCGGCAGTGTGTCTGGCAATTGAAAAGGCAGGAGTCAAAAACGAAAAGTTTCATGACGCATATATAAAAGCTTTCGGCAACAATGCTTATCATGATATAGAAAGAAAGGCAATACTCGCAGACTTTGAAAAACAAGGGATATGGTATATGCCGCTCAAGGGCATTATTCTTAAAGATATATACCCTAAAAGCAGCTTCCGTCAAATGGCTGACAACGATATCCTGTTTGATGCTAAAAAACAGTATCAGGTAAAGGACATTATGGAAGCCCACGGCTATACAACCGAGTCAATAGGAAAGTACCAACATGATATCTATACAAAGCCGCCCGTACTGCATTTTGAACTTCACACGGAACTGTTCTACTTTGCTGATACAGAACATCTTTACAAATACTATTCTGATGTAAAACGTCTGATGAAAAAGGATGAGGGCAGTGATTACAGCTATCATTTTTCAGACGATGATAATTATGTTTTTGTCACAGCCCACGAATGGAAACACTTCAGCAGCAACGGTACTGGTATACGTTCACTGCTTGACGCTTATGTTTACTGCAAAGTCAAGGGCGATAAACTCGATTGGGATTATATCACCGAACAATGCAAACAGCTTAAAATATCAGATTTCGAGCATAAGCGCAGAGAATTGGCACTAAAGATATTCTCCTCCGAAAAACTTCCTGAACTGAACAATGAAGAAAATAATATGCTGATGCTTTACCTCGACGCAGGAACATACGGCAAATCAGAAAACAAATTCAAACACGATATAGAAAAAATGGGCAAGTTTTCATTCTGGATCCACAGTATTTTTATTCCAAGAGAAACCATGAACTATTGTGTGCCGTTTACAGCAAAAAGCCCTCTGCTGTATCCTGTAGGGGTGATCTGTCGCTGCATCAATTTATTACTGTTCAATCGCAATAAGATAAAAACTGCAATAAAACTAATGAAAAAAAAGAAAGATTAATGCACTCTGCTTAATATAGTATTATCTCTTTCAGAGTGCCGTATAACCTGATCTTACAAACTATAAATACTGCACAACAGGCGGCAGCTTTCCAGCTGTCGCCTGCTTTATGATCTTATATGTTTTTATTTGCCTGCGCTTGATCTTATGATCTTTTTGGATGCGGTCTTTTCAAATTCCTTATCCCTTATAACAAGATTGACGATCTGTTTTGCCGCAGGGAATGTATCGTTTACCTGATCTATTTTTTCCTGTATGACAGCCTTTATATCATCACAGACATATTCCGGATCCGGATATACCTCCGCTGTGATCTGACTGTTCTTGTCATAGACAACGATCTCCTTTATCGGAGCAAAAAACGCAAACTGATTCTCGATCTCTTCGGGAGAAACATTTTCGCCGTTTGAAAGTATTATGAGGTTCTTCTTTCTGCCGGTAATATACAGGAAGCCGTCATCGTCCTTGTATCCGAGATCGCCCGTCATCAGCCAGCCATCCTCGGATATGGAATTTGCCGTCTCCTCGGGATTCTTGTAATAACCCATCATAACGGACTTGCTCTTTACCTGTATTTCTCCGTCCTTTATGCGGACCTCACAGCCGGGAACGATCTCGCCTACAGAATCAGGCCTGGGACAGTTCTTTACGTCTGAGGGTCAGAAGTCTGCCGGGACCTGTAAAGTCCGTAAACATAGGCTCAGGCATTTTAAGCTTTGCGCCCCAGTATGCGTCATCTCTCTTAGCCTTTTTGCTTTCGGGATATTCAAGATCCTTCTTGACGGATTCGATATATGAAGTCATAGGTGCAGGATATGGCAGATCATACATAAGATGACAGTACAGATCCATAACATCCTTTGTGAACGTTACCGCCGAGCCGGAATCCGCACAGGCATGATGTACATTCAGATAATATCCGTTATAGCCGTCCGGCATGGAAACAATAACGTTCCTTGAAAGAACTCCTCCGTAAGTATCAAAGGGCTGATGAGTCCATCTTTTAAGTATAGAGTGGGCTTTTTCCCCGGTAAGACCCGAAAAATCATAGTACTCAAAATACTGGTTCTTATACGGAACAACATACTGCCAGTCCTCGTTTGTTTCAGGGTGCTTCCATATCCTCAGACGCATTGCCTCGCATCTTTCAATGGCACGGTTAAGGGCTTCACGCAGAACAGAAATGTTAAGATCTGTTTTCAGAAAAGTACCCGTACCGATATTGACTATTTCATGTGTGGGGCTGAGCTGTAAAGTATACATATGAACCATCCGGGCAGGAGTAAGCGGATAGCAGTCATGCTTTATGCCGCCGATTATTTTTTCCATCTTCACGATACAAATGGTATACAGGCTCTATAATAACGGCAGTATAAGTCCGCATAAATATGCTGCGCCCGATGCGGCAAGGGCTACAACTATAAGCGGAAGATCAAAGTATGCAAGTATGAGCGCTACCGCCGTACCTGCAACAGCCGTTGTGATATTGCCTGTGCTGTAAAAAATTGCCGGTATCGTCATTGCACTGAGTACCGCATAGGGTACATAATATAAAAAGCTTTTTATAAACTGAGACTTTATCTTCTGTCTGAAAAAGGCAAACGGCAGGACCCGGATAAGATATGTAACAACAGCCATTACCGCAATATATATCCATATGCTCATTCCTGTTCGTCCTCCTTTCTCGGGAAAAGCAGCGCTCCGACAGCAGAGGCGACAAGGGCGCACATTATTACTGCAAAGCCCCCCGAAAGCCCCGGTACAAGATATTTGCATATGCAGCTCAGGGCAGCCGCTGTAATAACAACAATAAGTATGCTTTTTTCCTTGCGGGCAGGCGGTATTATTATGGCAAGGAACATTCCGTAAAGCACAAGACCGAGAGCAGCCGTGATCTCTGCGGGAAGTATTTCACCCGCTGCTGCACCCAAAAATGTTCCTGTAACCCAGCCTATAGTTGATATAAGCGTAATGCCGTACATAAAATTGGGCTTCAGCGTTCCCTTTACCGTTGAGCAGACAGCAAAGATCTCATCGGTTATACCGTATGCAGCCAACAGTCTTTTAGGGAATGTAAAGCTGTCGTCAAGCTTTTGTGAAAGAGAAATTGCCATAAGCGCATATCTTATATTTATGATAAGCTGCACCAGAGCCATTTCTATAAGAGTTCCTCCCGCAGCGATTATGCTTACACCCTGAGCCTGTCCTGCGGATGTCAGATTTGTCAGCGATATCATAAAGGCTTCAAAAGCCGAAAGCCCCGCACCCGCCGCCATAATACCGAAGCCGAATGATACCGACAGATATCCAAGACCTATCGGTATTCCGGCTATCATTCCTTTTCCGAATTCCGATTTCATTTATTTTCTGCACCTTCATCAATTTTTATGAATGAGCAAAGCGTACAGCAGACTAACATCCGCTGTACGCCTTTTCAGTCCTTATTCTATTTTACACTTTTACCCGGCTAAGGTCAATAGCATATCATACATTGTTGTAATAATCATCGCAGTAATCATCATCATAATTATTACTGAAAACAACAGGAGCAGAAAGCGCATTTCCATAACCGTTAGCTCTGAGATAATTCAAAGTATTTGTGTAGTTCTCGGGAATAATTGCTTCAACCCTCGAAGTATAATTATATCCCGTGGAATAATCATATGTATCATTGCCTCTTTGATCTTTGTAATAAATACTGATCACGTAATATTTTTCTCTCATTAAAGTGGAATTACTATTGTAATAAGCCGAATTAAAAGATCTGATCCTGTAATATTCCTTGTCGTCTATAATATCCTTCTTTATAGCCGACATCAGACCTTTTACAAATTGTTCATCGTATTTCAGCTCAATATTACTTGCCTGCATATATGAAGACGTTTTATCATTATACGCTATTACAGCAAGATTTGCGTGTGAAGGAGACTTTCCGTCCGATTTTGCATCCTCTTTCCATATTGAGGGATTTGATAATCTCTTATATTCCTCGGAATTATAAAGCTTTTTAAGAAGCTCTTCAATTTTTTCATAGTCAAAGGACTTGCTTCTGTAACCATAAACTCTTTTTGTTGTAAAGCCTATTTTCTTGTTATAGGTGAAATCAAAAGACGTATTATCGGAAAGCGGAAACAGATCTTCAAACTTGCCGCCGTAACTTGAATATAATTCTTCATCCGTATTGTAATAATATTCATTATTGAATCCTATATAATACGGACGGACTGAGTCTTTTTCAATACTTTCGGTTATACACTTGTGTATTTCGGTGATAGTCTTTATATTTTCGGGATCACTGTATGTGTATGTTGCACTGCCGTAATCATTTCCATTTCCGAATGTTATACTGCTGACATTGGAAGGTGATGGAACATAGGTATCAATGCCCATGCCCGTTGTAAGTCCGAATGTAAGCGCAAGAACAGCGGCTGTCGTGCCTGCATAGGCTAATAGTGACGGAAGGAATTTGCCCTTTATGCCTCTTGAGAAAATAAGATGGATTATGATAAATGCGCCGAAGCCTACAAGTATATACCAGAAGGCAAATACAAACATTCTGGAAAATCCCGAACCTGTGGGAGCAGCAGCAGCTCCGCCGAATAAACCGGCTAAAACCGATATTCCGGCTTTTATTACAACGGGCAGCCATTTGATATTGAATTCGTTCTGAGCAGTTTCCGCCTTTCTCGTTTTTGCAGCAAAGCAGCCTGAAACTATCATTCCCGCTATAAATAATACCGTCCAGATGATAGTTGTCCAGAGTGCCGTTGTCTGAGATCGGATAACATAGTAATCAAGGAAGAACGGAAAACCGAATGGCGTAAGCAGTGTAATAACAGGAGTATTGAATATCTGATCAGAATTTACTCCGGGTATCATTGAGGACATAATGTACGAGAATATTCCAATAACGCCGATATAAATTGCATTTATGCTGAGCGTGATGATAATTGAATCGAGCGTTGTGCCGCAGCAGTAAGCGATAAGAGCCGTAAAGCTGTACACAGCGGCAATGCCTATAAGTCCGAAAAGTATCATGCTTAACTGTATAGCAAAATAAGGAACAGAACGGCATGTTAACCCCATTACTATGAATGAACCTATAATGAACGGCAAAGCTACAGCCGAGATACCGCCAAGCAGATGTGAAAAGA
>DEHG01000064.1:0-137 GCA_002351795.1 Ruminococcaceae bacterium UBA2806
GTTACAGTGCCGTTTTCATGCAGCAGAAGCATCGCCATCGGCTTTCCTACAATATTGCTCCTGCCTATAACAACACAGTTCTTTCCGCTGACCTCTATCCCCTCGGTATGTATCATCTCCATAACGCCTGCCGGTGT
>DEHG01000064.1:294-9059 GCA_002351795.1 Ruminococcaceae bacterium UBA2806
TGGATCGGTGATATTGCATTTATTACAGCCTTTTCATCAAGATGCTTCGGCAAGGGAAGCTGACAAAGTATACCGCTGATATCCTTCCTGTTATTAAGCTCATCAATAAGAGTCAATAACTCCTGCTGCGTTGTCTCAGCCGGAAGCGCATATTCCTCCGATACAAAACCAACATCTGCACATGCCTTTTTCTTATTATTTACATACACCCTTGAAGCCGGGTCATCTCCTACTATTATGACAGCAAGCCCGGGAATGATTCCTTTTGCCTTCAACTGTTCACATTCATTTCTTACCTGCGCTCTTACAAGTGCGGATACTTCCTTTCCGCTTATGATCTTTGCCATAAATCACATCTCCTCAGTATTTTATTCTTACCATATGTTTACCGCTTTTTGTATTATAAATTATCAATCTGCCGTTTTTACATTCCTTGAATCTCCTGATACCCGCAATAATAAACGGTACCCCTATAAGACATATCACAAAAAGAATATACAGCGGCTGTCTTGTCTGATATTCGATCTGGGCATGGTCGGGGTCTGCGCTGTCTACATAGACAAGAACTTCCTTCCCTTTATCTTCACTGCTGCCATTCAAAGACAATATATTCGCCATATCTGAGCTTATCGTCTCATTTTTCTTAAAGGTTTTATCATCGAATCTGTACTGGTAGCTGACATCAAACAGGGAGCTTTTATCCCCGCTCTGTTTCTTTGCTTCCATTACAATACCGCTTATTGTTTCCGCATTTTCAAAAAATGACTTTTCACTGATTACAGATAAAGCCGAAATGCAAAATCCTATTATTCCTGCCGCCACAAAAAACAAGCCTATTGCACCCAGAACGATAAGTATATTCAGCCCGTCTTTCAGATCGGATACCCTCGCATCCGGGTCTTTTTTCCGGTAACGTGCAAGCATTTTTTCCGTCCTGACTTTTTTTGCAGCGGAATCATCAGAATCTTTCTTCATGAGTCTTCCTCCTGTTTGCCGTCCGTCTCGGCGGATACTTCAACATCCTTCTTTTCTTCTGTTTTGCTGCTGTTGTCATTGACTTCAACTGCGTTTTCTTCATCCTTACCTGAATTATATCCTATCACAAATACAGGATAGTTATTTGCTTTTTTCAGACCAATTATCAGCAGTACTGTTCCGACAACGACCAGTATTGCAGACAGTATCTGAGATACTCTCAGACCAAGGAAAGGCGTCATAAGACTGTCTGTTCTCAGCCCCTCAACTATCATTCTTTCAGAACCATACCAGATCAGATAAAGCAAAAACATCTGTCCGTAAAATTTTCTCCATTTATGGCTCAGAAACAACAAAAGAAAAAATCCAATAATGCACCATAAGGATTCATACAAAAAACACGGATGAACAGCGATACCCTGCGTATTTTCACTTACCATTCCCCATGGAAGATCAGTTGGTGTGCCGAAAGCCTCCTGATTTATGAAATTGCCCCAGCGGCCGAGTCCCTGACCGATAAGAAAGCCTATTGCGCCGATATCAAGCATAGCAGGGATATTCACCTTTACTATCCTTGCCGCAACACAGGCAGCGCCCATTGCTCCGATGATACCTCCGTAAATGGCAAGTCCGCCGCTGTGAATATCGAATATACTTGCAAGATTATCCTTATAATTATCCCATGAGAAGATCACGAAATACAGCCTTGCGCCTATTATGCCGAAAATCAGACCCGCAAGCACACAGTCAATAAATGGCTCCTGCTTTATCTCATATCTTTTCAGGCTTTTCATTGCATATATGAACGCCAAAAGAAATCCTACCGCAATTATAACGCCGTACCAGTATATGCTGAAGCCTCCGACTGTTACAGCTACCCTGTTTACCTCAATATTCTCTATTCCGAGTCCCGGAAAGCTGACGTGATAAACGTCCTGCCCCATCTTCATTCTCCTTTCACAACGGAAAGGCAACAGTTATCAGCATCAAGCTGGCTTTCCAGTCTCTTATTAACATCTTCAAGCGTCATCTCAGCAATATCTTCAACAGCCTCGTATAATTCTCGTCCAGTAAATTCTCCGCTGATAAGTTCTCCCGCTATTGCCTGCTTGCTGTCAAAGGCAGAAATTGTTTTTCCGTATACAACTTTTTTGGCAATTTCAAAATCCTCTCTGCTGATACCTGTTTTATGAAGCTTTCTTACAGCATCATTTATCATTTCAGCGGCAGACTGCGGCTTTCTTGTTTCACCCGACATAATAACGCAGCGATATCCAAGACCTTCAAAATATTCATAGCCAAAGCTTGAATTGATAAGCTTTTCATCAAGCAGTTTACGGTAAAGCGCCGAGCCTTCGCCGATAAATGCATTCATCAGCACACTTGTGCAGAGCATTTCTTTATTTGTTGCATATCTGCCCATGCTGTCCTCCTTGAAGCCAAGCTCAAACATCGGTACTGCAACAGGCATTATCTGCTCTGTATAGCTCTTTACAACATTATACGGCTCATCAGGGATTATAAGTTCTGTTTTAACAGGGGCGCTCGGCTTTATTGTACTTTCAACTATTTTCAGTACCTCATCGGGATCTGCTCCGCCCACAACCGTCAGAACCATATTGTGAAGATTATAATAACTGTTATAACATTCATAAAGTATTCCGGGTGTGATCTCAGCAATTGTATCAACAGTTCCCGCTATATCAACATTTATCGGATGGACATGATACAATCCCTGAAGAAGATTCATCATTACTCTCCAGTCGGGGCTGTCGTCATACATTTTTATTTCCTGTCCGATAATACCCTGTTCCTTTGCCACATTTTCTTCTGTAAAATACGGACTCTGAATAAGGTCTATAAGAATTTTCAGCGATTCACTGAACTGATCGGTACAGCTGAACAGGTAACAGGTCATATCAAAGCTGGTATATGCATTTGCCGATGCTCCTGTTTTTGCATATTTCTGAAATGCGGGACCGTCCTCACTCTCAAAAAGCTTATGTTCAAGATAATGCGCCGTCCCGTCAGGAACCCTGACTTCCTTACCGTTGAACCTGAAATTTGAATAGATAGAGCCGAATTTTGTTCCCATACTTGCATAAATGGAATTAAAACCCTTTTTGGGATATACAAGTATCGTAAGTCCCGAAGGATGCTCCATACGGAAATAATGCTCACCGATGCGTTTATTCTCTATTTTTGTATAATTCATAGCAAACGCCGTCTTATTACGGCGGGTACACCTCTTTCCCTTTATTATTCTTTACCCTTTAATGTAAATACAGTGTCAAGCTTTACTTCATTTGCAAGTTCAACTATCCGCTCACAGGTAATTTTGTCAACAGCCGCCGCTGCCTCAGCAGGTGAAAGCTGATCCTCTTTTAAAGTTCCGCCCACATAATAAGTCTGCATTGCGGCAAGACTGTCAAGAGATGATAAAAGTGAGTTCTTGACTGCAAGCTTTGCACTATCTATTTCATCATCCGTAATATCACCTTTTTGAAGCAGTTCAAGCTGTTTCATTATGCTTTCCTCTGTCTTTTCGATGTTTTCTGTTTCAACACCGCTGTCAATATACATCAGTCCCTTATTATTATCAACTCTGCTGACGCAGTAATAACACAGACTTTCCTTTTCCCTTACATTCAGAAACAGCTTTGAAGTGGGAGTTCCGCCAAGAACAATAGACATAAGAGAATTTGCAAGACAGTCCTCATCACGGCGGAAATATGCACTTCTGAATCCCATAACGAGCTTAGCCTGAGAAAGTTCCTCGCTTTCAGATACCCTTTTTACATTTTCAGGCACCTTGCTCACAACAGGAATCTTTTCAATAGTTCTCGGTGAATTGCCAAAGTACTTTCTGAAACCTGAAAGAGCTTTTTCGGGATCGCTGCTTCCAAGCATTGTAAGCTCCACTCTTGCGCTGTCAAGAAGCTGCTTCCATGCTGCATAAACATCCTCGTTTTTAAGCTTTTCAACATCCTCCCTGCTGCCGTAACGACCTATCGCATAGTTTTCACCTTCACACATTATTTCCGTGCATTTTTTTATTGCATAAAGACGCTTATCATTGTATTCGGAATCAATTATTTCAAGCAGCTGCCGTCTTTCCTGCTCGATATCCTCATCACAGAACAATCCGTTTTCAACATTCGGTTCAAAAAGAATATTGCACAGCAGCTCTGCGATCTCAGAAGAAACACTTTCCGGCACATATTTATCATCTATCCCTGATGCAGAAATCGTTATCGCCTGATAATCCCCGATTTGTCTGAACGATGGATACAGTGACGCACCATAAAGACTATTCAGCTTTCTGCTGAGCGCAGTAAAATCAGGATATTTTTTACATGATCTGGTCAGTACACATGAAAGCAGGGCATTGGCTGCCGCTGCTTTTTTTGCAATAGGTGTGATCAAAGCAGCACCCATTCTTCCGATCTTGAAACGATCATCCGATATGCTGCTGAAAGCAACACCATCACATATGTTTATGCGTATAAAATCCGACATTTCATCAGCTCCATTCTTTTATAATCAATCAATAACTATATTATAACACAATCAGCTCAAATATAAAAGCTATTATATAAAAAAAGACAGCCGCAGAAAATCTATCCCGCAGCTGACCATATTATTTTGTTTTTCCGCTTTATTATTTCTTTACGGGTCATGCGCCGGCTGCCATAAACGGCACACCGATAACATCACCGGCTTTTTCAGCCCATGATACCAATTCATTGCACACTTCTCTTGTGATCTGCGTATTTTCCTTGATCTCATCAATATCTTTCTGCATACCTGACATTTTCCTGTTCATTACACTGATCTCTTGTTTTACGCTGACCATATCCTGTTTCAGTGAAGAAACATCGTTTTCAAGTCCGGCAACCCTGCTTTCAAGTCCGGCAACCCTGCTTTCAAGTCCGGCAACCCTGCTTTCAAGTCCGGCAACCCTGCTTTCAAGTCGGTCAACCTTACTTTCAAGTCCGGCAACCCTGCTTTCAAGTCGGTCAACCTTTTTTTCAAGCACGTCAAACTTCTGCTTGAGTACCGATACATCTTCTTTTATAGGTTCAACTTCTTCCCTCACTACCAGGCGTATCGCCTGCAAAAGCTCCTGATCTGTCATACTTTTCACTTCCTCACAAATAAACATCAACTGCGGAAACCAATTATCCGAAAATCACTGACAAACGAAAAACCATTTCATTACATTTATAATACCACATAAAAACAGATAAATCAACATTTTTATCCTCTTACAGATTTAACTGCCTGCTGTAATATTGAAGCCGCAACCGGCACTGCCGCTCTGTAACCGGAATCACCATGCTCCACAATTACTGCAAACGCAAACGGACAATCTTCATCCAAAGAAAACCCGGTCACCCATGCATGGGCATCCCCGCCGTAATCGCTCACCTCAGCCGTGCCCGTCTTTGCACAGATTTTAAGATCTGTCCCGAAGCTCCAGTCTCCATAATTTGCCTCAACACAATATCTCATCATATCCGACAGCCTCGAAGCAATTTCCTTGCTCATCATAGGCTTTGCTTTCGATGTAGTACGATCGGGCGCCGGCATTCCAAACTCTCCCGATATATTCTTAACGAAAAACGGCTTTACGGGAATACCCTCCGATGCAATAGCTGCGGATCTTATTGCCATATTTATCGGCGTTTCCAGAACCTTATACTGTCCTACGCCTGACCAGCCGAGATCGTTTTCGTTTGCCTTTGAAACATCATATGAGCTTTCAGCCGTTTGTATTCCGTCAAGCTCCCAGCTTTTATTAAAGCCCATTTGTTCCGCCTTATCAGTCATTTGTTTTTTTCCTATATCTACCGCTAACTTTGCGAAAAATATATTACATGAGGTTTTCAATGCTTCTTTCAGATCAACATGACCGTTCACCTCATAGCAGGTAACAGGCTTTCCGCCTATCTCATCAGAACCGTAGCAGTCATATTCAAACGAATCAATATCATCTTTATATTCCAGAGCTGCTGCCGATGTAACAAGCTTGAAGGTTGATCCGGGAGGATATGCAGCCGAAAGAGAACGGTTCAGATATACTCCCTCATATGCATCATTTGTTTCAATATCCTCAGGTTTATTCATCGGATCGTAAGTCGGCGTACTTGCAAGGCAGAGTGTTTCGCCTGTTTTATAGTTATACAGAACGGCTGCTCCCCTATATCCTCCAAGCGCCTCATAAGCAGCCTTTTGTACCTTGCTGTCAATAGTAAGGGTAATAGTCTTGCTGCTTTTGAACCGATCAGGAAGTCCGAAGCCGAAAATCAGATTATATCCTGACAGATCGCTGCGGTACACAGTCTGAATAGCAGTTGCATTATTCACGCTGCTGTCACCTATGACCGGCAAGCAGGCGCATCTTGTATTATAGTCCTCATTATACTTTCTCTCTCCGTCTTCACTATATGCAAGAACAACACCGTTTCTGTCCGTTATGGTTCCGGAAAGCTCCACACTTTTATTATTCAGATGATCGTTTATCGGTTTTGAAACCCATTCCGACGCATTTACATAAAGATTGAACACAAAATAAATAATACCTGCAAAAAAAGCCAATGTAAGCAGCAGTACGGGAAAAGCCCTTGTTCTTGTTTTTTTCATAGATCCCGACCTCCTTTTCGGCAAAGATCACTGTACTAAAACAGTATCTCCTTCTTCATCAATTTTTACCTGCTTTTGTTTTTTTGTCTTTTTATGCCTGTGTACATATGTTCTTTCGTCAGCAGCTTTAATAAATGCCAGAAGTCCCCAGCAGGCAGCCATACTTGAACCGCCGTAGCTTACAAAAGGAAGGGTAACGCCTGTAAGCGGAAGTATGTCCGTCACTCCGAAAATATTCAGAGCCGACTGGAAAACTAATAGTCCTGCTGCTGAACAAGCAGCTATAGAATAAAATGTAGAACGGCTTCTTGTTGTAACTCCTCTTGCATAAAGCATAAGCCCGCCTATTACTACGGCAACGGTAAGCGCAATTATCAGTCCTATTTCCTCAGACATCATACAGAATACAAGATCGTTTTCAGAAGCAAAAATATGCTGCAGATATCCCTTTGAAATACCAACGCCGAAAAGACCTCCGCTTGCCGTATCCATTAAAGCATTTACCTGCTGAAAGCCTGTCCCGTCGGCATTTTCCCAGACATGACCCCATACAGCAAAACGGTCGGCAATATACGGCTTTACCGTAAGCATTATTACAACTCCAAGAACAGCCGCTGTAATTGCAAGAGCCACTGTTTTTATATCTCCGGAACGCATGAATGCTATCATTAAAAATGTTACAAAGAATATAACCGCCGTACCGAAATCGCTCATAAGAACAAGCAGTCCCACGCTTATTGCCGAAACGATAATAAATTCTGTCAGACTCTTTTTTGTCTGTAAAACATCGAGTGTAGACGCACCTACAAAAATATATGCAATTTTAGCAAATTCAGAGGGCTGAATGGATATCGGCCCCAAAATGATCCAGTTTTTAGCTCCATGCTGAACTGTTCCCAGGACAAGAGTAGATCCGAGAAGAAGTATCGCTCCTACTGAAATTATCAGATGCCATTTCATAACCCTGTCAGGAACTTCGATAAACCATATCATAAACGAATATATTATCATTCCTAAGATCACAGCCGCAAGCTGAACATAAGCCTGACGTGTATCGGTATTATGTGACGCCGCAAGCATTATTCCCGTACCCGACAGAAGCAATGCAAGAGATTCCAGTTCAAAGTCCCGCCTTTTGAATACATTATAAGAAACCGCATAAAATATGAACATTGCAGCTACAAAGCCCATTGCAGGTATAAGGGCAAAAAAGCTGCCCATATTTATTATCGCCTGAAAAAGCAGCATAAGAATATAAAGCGTTATAAGACCAAGTATAACTGCTCCGGGAACTCTTTTATACTCTTTTACAGACTTTGCATTATTCTGTGTAGGTATACTTCTTCTGAGTACAAGCTTAGTATCACCAATAGTAATAATATCCCCCACTGCAAGAGGACAGCGTCCTTCTGTCTGTTCACCGTTTACAAACACTCCTGTTTTTGACCCGGTATCAGTAATAAACCATCCGTCCTTTCGCCTGAGCAGTACGGCATGATCCCTTGATACTTCCGGATCGTTTATTACGATATCAGAGCTTCTGCTCCTGCCTATGGAGTTTTCCCAGTACAATACAGGATATGAGACTTTTTCCTGATCGTTATCCAGCACTACCAGCGCATGCTCGTCTCTTCTTCCGCCCTTCAGTGACGAAAAGCACAATATTACGATTATCAATGCAAACAAAGGCTCTGCCACCCTGAGCAAAAATGATATCGTATTCAATACCTCTTCCACTTTATCAGCCCCTTTCACCAGCGTGAAGCTGGATCCATAACAGTTTTACACTACTTTCCTCTTTACCGTCAATTTTCAGGCAGGATGTTTTTCCCTGCCTGTCATTCCGAACACTCACCATTTGTCATTCCGGCAGAGTGATAAATCTTTACAAAAAGTCGCTTTTATGAAAAAGATCCTTCGCTACGCTCAGGATGACAAGATACCTGTCATTCCGAACAATCATCCTGTCATTCCGAACACAGTGAGGAATCTTAAAGATCCTTCTCTGTCGCTAAGAATGACATAAGGTTTTTTGTGACGTTTTCTATAAAATGACAATTATTAATTATTTTATTACATATTAAACATAATGTCAACCCGGTGTGATAAAGCTGATAGTACACGCGGGAGTTTGACAGCACAAT
>DEHG01000140.1:0-1567 GCA_002351795.1 Ruminococcaceae bacterium UBA2806
TCAAGAATTCCCTGTTTTTCATCCTCATGAAGCTGTGAAAGATTCGTATTAAGCAATACTGTTTCCTTGATATCATCAGCCTTGATATCAAGAACAGCACTCAGAAATCCTTTTCGTACCGTTGCATCACGCATTAACTCCTTAAAGGCAAAATCTACCTTAGGAGACATTATAAAATCTTCCATCGTTTTCATCTCCTTCAACTATTCCTATAAATATTATAATTTTTTTATTAAAGCATTGTCAATATATTATGTATATTTAATTAAAAAAACATTTTAAAAGGTTGATTTTTATTTGTTGATAGTATTATAATGTTAATATATCAGGAAAGGGGATATAGTAAGGCGCTTCATACGCACGCACTTATTATAATAATCATATGAAAATATTAAAAACCAATGCCGCAGATGACGGCTTTTATATGCCTGCTGAATTTTCACCTCACAGCGGATGCATTCTTATCTGGCCTCACAGAAGAGATTCATGGCAAAATGGCGGTTATGCTGCAAGAAGAGCCTTTGTCGAGCTTATAAAAATTATTTCTTTGTCTGAAAGAGTAACTGTATGTGCAAGATATGAAGATTATGATGAGGCAAGACGCTGCCTTCCGGATCATGTCAGAGTTGTGGAAATGAGCAGCGATGACAGTTGGGCAAGAGATGTTGCCCCTACCTTTGTTACAAACGGCAAAGAAATAAGGGGAATAGACTGGGGTTTCAATGCATGGGGAGGTCTGGAGGACGGTCTGTATTTTCCCTGGGATAAGGACAACAAAATGGCAAGAAAAATTTGTGATATCATGGATACGGATTGTTATGACTGCCGTGACTTTATTCTTGAGGGCGGATCGATACATACAGACGGTGAAGGCACCCTGCTGACAACAGAGGAATGTCTTCTGAGCAAGGGAAGAAATCCCCATATGACAAAGGAAGAAATAGAACATAAACTTTGCAGTATGCTTGGCGTTTCTAAAATCATATGGCTTAAACGTGGTATATATAATGACGAAACAAACGGACATATAGATAATATCTGTGCATTTACAGCTCCCGCAGAAGTCGTTCTTGCATGGACAGATGATGAAAATGACCCTCAGTACGAAATATCAAAGGAAAATCTCTCCATTCTCGAAAACAGTACGGATGCAAAGGGACGCAGGATAACCGTTCACAAGCTTCCTCAGCCCTCGCCCGTATATGTAACTGAGAATGACTGTCTCGGCCTTGACAATATGAACGGTGAACCCACAAGAACAGCCGGTGAAAGACTTGCCGCTTCTTATGTAAATTTCTATATTTCAAACGGTCATGTTATTATTCCTCAGTTCGGAGATAAAAATGATGAAAAGGCTGTAGAAATTTTACAAAGTCTTTTCCCGACAAGAAAGGCTGTCGGACTGAAAACGGAAAATGCACTCCTTGCAAGAGATATTCTTATCGGAGGCGGCAATATCCATTGTATAACTCAGCAGGTAATAGCTTTAAACTCAGATCATTAAACTTATGATTACTTTGTCATTCTGAGTGAAAGAGAAGTATCTTTAGGCAACCTCTAAAAACCT
>DEHG01000140.1:1725-3181 GCA_002351795.1 Ruminococcaceae bacterium UBA2806
AAAGATTCTTCGTCACTGCGTTCCTCAGAATGACATTAGTAAAAAATATGCAGCTGACTATAAGATAATAACAGGTCGTGGGCTGATTAGTTTTTATAAACGGCTCAGGCTCTTAATATTTACAAATTACAATAATATCGGAGGTAAGATCATGCGTAATGTCAAGGTCGGTGCTGTTCAGATGTCAATGACCGACAATGTAAAGGAAAATATAGAAAAGGCTGATATGCTTGTCAGAAAAGCTGCCGGTGACGGCTGTAATATAATCCTGCTGCCGGAGCTTTTTGAAAATCTGTATTTCTGTCAGGAAAGGAATTATGACTATTATAAATTGGCAAAGGAAACGGAGGACAATGACGCTGTAAAGCATTTCAAACAGCTTGCCAAAGAGCTTAATGTTGTATTGCCTATAAGCTTTTATGAAAAGCATATCAATTCAATATACAATTCAGTCGCCGTAATTAATGCTGACGGGGAAATACTCGGAGTATACAGAAAATCACATATTCCTGACGATCATTTTTATCAGGAGAAATTCTACTTTACACCCGGAAATACCGGCTTCAAAGTATGGGATACCAAATTTGGCAGGATTGGCGTGGGTATATGCTGGGATCAGTGGTTTCCTGAAACGGCAAGATGTATGGCTCTTATGGGCGCTGAACTTTTGTTTTATCCTACTGCAATAGGCTCTGAACCTATACTTGAAGTTGACAGTATGCCTCATTGGAGAAGATGTATGCAGGGTCATGCAGCGGCAAATATTGTTCCCGTAATTGCTGCAAACCGTGTAGGAACAGAAAAAATAATTCCTAATGAGGAAAATAATTTTCAAAGCTCCTCTCTTACATTTTACGGTTCATCCTTTATTACTGATGAAACGGGTGAAATAAAGGAAAGTGCAGGTCGTGACGAGGAATGTATCATAACATCCGAATTTGATCTTGACGCTGCACATGAAATGAGATTCAGCTGGGGTATCTTCCGTGACCGCAGACCTGAATTATATACACCTATAACCGATTAGTAAATTACCGCTGCACATTACATTCTGTGCAGCGGTATCTTTGTATCAAAATAATTAATAATTAAATTATTCGTCTGTTGTGTTTATATCGTATGTAATGTCACTTCTGATCTTGAGACCCTTGTTCTTCGGATACTGGTGCTTCTTATCAATATCAACACTGTCTGTATCATTGAATATGATCTTTGCATCAGGTGATTCAGCAAAATACTTGCTTACTGTATAGCTGTAAACACCATCGCCCTCATCCTTCATTATCTCACCGGGCCAGTCGTCATTCTTATCACTTTCGGTGATATATACATATGCCTTTATTACATCTCCCCATTCATCGGGCTTCTGGAATTTTATTACTACTCCATCGCCTTCAGCTTCTGAAGATTCTGCTGCTGATTCCTCTGTGGACTCTTCTGTAGACTCCTCTGTAGA
>DEHG01000140.1:3244-4910 GCA_002351795.1 Ruminococcaceae bacterium UBA2806
GACTCTTCTGTGGACTCTTCTGTCGATTCCTCATCTGATGATTTTTCTTCCTCAGAAGTCTCTGCTGCTTCGGATGACTCTTCGGCAGGTGTCTCAAGACCTGTATCTGCTGCACTTGATTCGTCGCCTCCAGCCGCATTATTAGTTTCAGTAGAAGAAGTAAGAACCAACTGCTGTCCGTCCCTCGTATAAGTTGCAGAACATCCTGTCATAAGAGCTGTTCCTGACGCAGCTATAGCTAATGCTAAAACTAAAGTCATAAATTTTCTTCTGTTCATCATATAAACCTCCGTTAGATAATTTAAAAATAGCGGATCGTAATTACCGTTTCAGACAGGAACGTCTTAATATAATGCCTGGAATGTTTCCCGACCCAAACAGTTTTGTTCCGATTTTACGGAACTGATTATAACCATCCGATAATAACCTTATAATCATATTATACACTTTAAGGGGAATTTTTCAATATATTTTTGCAAATTAATTTAAATTTAACAAAAAAGTATTTTATAGGTTACGTTTATGAAATAAATTATGTCCTGATTATTGACAAATCTTTAACAAAGAGTTAAAATATAGCCGAAAAAGGATAGCAAAAGGAAACTTTGTTCCGGATCACAGATTTTTATGTCTGTGATTCGGAAAAATGCTTGAAGGGGATATGGATATGAAGTATAAGATAATCGCACTGGATATTGACGGTACTCTTACAAATTCAAAAAAGATAATAACCGATGCTACCAAAGAAAAGATCATGGAATTTCAGCGCAGCGGAGGAAAGGTGATACTTGCCTCCGGCAGACCTACAATGGGAATAGTACCCCATGCTGAAAAGCTTGAACTCAGCAAATACGGCGGCTACATTCTTTCCTTTAACGGAGGATGTATGATAGACTGTAAAAGCGGCGAAATCCTTTTCCAGCAAAAGCTCCCTCTTAACGTTATACCTGAAATAATGGATATCATAAAAGATTATCCTGTAGGCATCAATACATATGAAGGCGAAAATATAATTGCTGGAAAAACTATAAATGAATATACAGAGCTTGAAGCAAGGATCAACGGCATGAATATTAAATTCGTTGATGATTTTGTTGGCTATGTTTCTTTTGATGTAAACAAATGTCTGCTTCAGGGAGATCCTTCTGTTATTCTTGAGCTTGAAAAGATTCTTTCCGAAAAATACAAGGGCAGGTTGGGTATATTCAAGTCAGAAGCATTTTTCCTCGAGATTGTGCCTTATGGTATCGACAAAGCCATGTCTATAGACAGACTGCTTAAAATGACTGGTATCCGTACAGAAGAATGTATTGCCTGCGGAGACGGTTTCAATGATATTTCAATGATAAAATATGCAGGTCTCGGAGTTGCAATGTCAAATGCAAAGCAGCCTGTAAAAGATGCCGCTGATTATATCACTTTATCAAATGATCAGGATGGTATAGCGCACCTTCTTAAAAAGGTATTCAGGCATAAAAGTATTGCGACTTCTTACAGAACCATCAGGCGTGATAGCTGACCTGTTTTGCGGAGTAAATTTGTTGGCTGCGGCTGCCATTCAATGAAATTGTGCAGCATATTTTTGGTTTAGTACATTATGAATAATAGTTTCAGCGGTTCAAAAACTGTGCGGCTGTATTTTCGTACGGAAAAATTTTAAAAAATT
>DEHG01000054.1:0-359 GCA_002351795.1 Ruminococcaceae bacterium UBA2806
TTGTTCCGTGAGCGTTGGGGTTGCTTTGAGCGTACTCATAATATTGGAGCAAAACTCCGTCGGCATAACCGTAGGTCAATTTATTTCCGCCGCGCTGCAAGAAGCAATTTCTGTGGCCGGGAGTGTTATATCCCTGATGATATCCGCCTGTGTCTATCTCATAGTTAGAGGCGTTCTGAACATCATCATTGAGCGCGCGGATCGAATTTATCTGTTCGTAAAACGAACTCCCGTAACCGTAGGAAATATTACCTCCGCATACGGAATACGCCTCATTGTAAAAATCATCATCCATATCCGCAGGCTGAGGCGGAGTATGACCAGTGATATTGTGGTTGCTCCAGACAGTCCTGAGCAAA
>DEHG01000054.1:395-1063 GCA_002351795.1 Ruminococcaceae bacterium UBA2806
CCGCTCCCTTTCCGACTGTTTGGGCAAGATCGTCGCCGCCGTACTCATAATCACTGAGTCCGCCGAGCTTTCGCAGATAATTTGAAAACTTTAAAAGTGTCGCCTGAATATCGCCGTTGATCAGAGTTCCGTCATAAGGCGCAATAAGCGAACCAGAATAGGATAATGTAGGCTGATATGGGTCAGTACCGCCCATAGCCTCGCTGTATGCCTTCGCCAAATCGCTTTTTGTTCTATTGGCGTAGACAGCAACTTTGTTTAGATTTATCAGAGAAGGTTCAGTCTCAACGAAGTCCGAAACCTCAAAAACTTCAAAATAATACTTATCATTGTTTTTCTCTACGCACAGGATACTGTTGCCGTATGAATACAAAAGGAACGGCGTGTACACAGTATGTACCGAGGCAACGAAATCATTTGTTGTAGCGTTAAAAGCCGCGAGAGTATTTGATCCGTTCGCACCGATAAGTAAGTTGGAATTTGCAATAAAGGTCGATAACGATCCGGAGCTTTGCGTATATCCGTCGCGGTTGAACGTATGCATTTTGATAAATCTGCTTTTGTTTATAACGGCATAGACAAGACCATTATTGAACGAGGAAAAATTGCTGCCGAAAAACTCTACCGGAGCAACTCAATCGAGCGCAGGTGTGCTGACACCGCTGACA
>DEHG01000054.1:1176-1722 GCA_002351795.1 Ruminococcaceae bacterium UBA2806
CAAAACGCCGTAGAAACACTCGATTTGCTCAGAAATCGGGAAAAAGTTATTCGCACCGGACGGCTGCAAATAAAATATAAAATTGTTGCCGCTGTTTTTAAGAGAGACCATAACGTCCCCGTTTTCAAGCGCGATAAACTTTTCACACGAAAAATTCAGCGTATTGGTATAAATCTGCAAATGCATGATGTCGATATAATTAAGGTAGCATCTTTGACTATCCTTGAAAAGTGTATAGAATTTAGTACCTACCACCCTGGCGTCTAACAAAGTAAAGGCAGGGTCGGACGAAATTTGAGTATAATCAAAAAGCATATATCCGCCGCCGTAGTCAAGGTCGGTAAGATAAAGCTTTGTGCCTTTCATTGTAAACAAGCGATTATTTGAAAAATCAGCACAAGCGTAATCGCCCATATTTTCAATTTCGATTGCGGAACTTGCCGCGGATGATACTACGATCGAACCCGATAAGGCGGAAATCACCAAACATAAAGTCAAGATCATTGAAATGATCCGCCGGGAAAATTTTGTTTTCATTTTTTTACT
>DEHG01000054.1:1771-14056 GCA_002351795.1 Ruminococcaceae bacterium UBA2806
ACCCGCTTTTTTAGCGACTTCAAATCCTACATCTATTCCCTTTCCTATTTTATCTGCTGTATGAGCGTCGGAACCAATAGTTATGTACTTTCCGCCGAGATCAAAAAATCTTTTGACGAGCGGAAGGTCGGGCATAGTTTGCTTCATCGGCTTAAACAAGCTTTGCACGTTGATTTCAAGCGCTTTATTATTCTTTATAAGAATATTATAATGTGAATTTATTGTATACGAAAAAAATCTTAACGATCTTACAATGTATATTATCTGATAATAAAGTATTTTACCAAAGGAATAAAAACTGATAACAGATAGTTGTTAATAATGAAGAATTGTGGTATAATCAGAATGAATATATGTGTCCGCAATAAATAGCGGATATGAAGGGTGAGTGATGTATATGAAAAGGCTTGAACGTGAATGCGGCAGAGGCTTCAGCTATAACAGTGAAATTCCTGTGCTTGAACATTATTATCAGGAGCAATATAATCTTATTCGCAAGGGTGATACAGAGCTTGTTACATATGAGCTTGTCATGCTTGGCAATGCGCTTGACTTTATTGATTTTGTAAAAAGATCATTTGGTATGACTCTTGACGGAAAGGAAAGATCTGTTGAGCTTTATGAGGAAGTAATGGATGCGCTCAGCAGGGGTATAATAAATGAGAACCTCTTTGATAAAAAGCATAATATTGCAAAAAAAGCCGGTGCTTATCTTGGCTTCCTTATCATTGCAGCTATCGGCGGTGAATGGATAGATACAAGCAGCGACGGCGCAATTATAATAGACGGCAGAGAGGTATATGTATGCGACTTTGCCGCAAACAGACTTATGACCGGCTCGGAGCTTAATGCCGTGGATTATTATAAAAAGGTACGCACACTGAGAAAACGATAAAAGGAGTTAAAATATGGCAAATCACAGAGCGGACAGAATGTCCGAGGATATTCAAAGAGAATTGGCTGCAATTATGAGAGAAATGAAGGATCCGAGAGTGCATGACGGTATCCTGAGTATCGTTCGCTGCGATATGGCTCATGATCTTTCTTTTTGCAGGGTCTATATCAGTTCGATGAACGGACTTGATACAGCAAAAAAAGCAGCGGCAGCGCTTAAAAATGCACAGGGATTTATCAGAAAAGAGCTTGGGACAAGACTTAAACTGAGATATGCGCCGGTTCTTGCTTTTGAGGCCACGGATTCTATCGAATACAGCGCAAATATTTCTCGTATTCTGATGGATATGGATCTGCCCGAGGAGGAAACAGATGAAAGCGATAACACTTGAACAAACGGCGCAGTTTTTGAAGGAATACGATAAATACCTTATACTTATGCATAAATCTCCAGATGGAGATACTATAGGCTGCGGATACGGTCTTTGCATGGCGCTGAGAAGTATCGGCAAAAAGGCGGATGTTCTTTGCGGCGATCCTGTACCGCTTATATATAAGTATTTTACCGACTGCGTTTCAAATGAAGGCTTTGAACCCGAATATATAGTAAGCGTTGACGTTGCAACAACTAAATTATTGAGTGGAAAAGCGCTTGAATATCAGGACAGGATAGATCTTTGCATAGATCATCACGGCTCAAATACTGGTTTTGCAAAATACGGCTATGTTAACGGAAAGACTTCATCATGCGCTGAGATAATCAAAGATCTGCTTGATATCATGAAGGTAGATATTACAAAGGATATTGCAAATGCTGTATTTACAGGTATATGTACAGATACGGGCTGCTTCAAATATGCAAGCGTATCTCCTGAGACGCACAGGGCGGCTGCCGACCTGATGGAAAAGGGCGCACAAAGCGGATATATCTGTTATATGATGTTTGACAATAAATCCAAAAGCAAGATGATGCTTGAAAAGATGGTTCTTGACACCCTTGAATATTACTGCGACGGGCAGATAGCCTTTGTTTTAACGACATTGGGAATGATCGAAAAATCAGGGGCGGTTGAAAGCGACCTTGACGGTATCGCTTCTATCCCGAGACAGATAGAGGGCGTAAAGATAGGCATTACCATGAAGGAAAAGGAAAACGGTGAATGTCGTTTTTCTGTGAGGACTTCTGAGGAAATAGACGCATCCGCCATATGCAGTCAGTTCGGCGGCGGCGGTCATAAGGCTGCTGCGGGATGCAGCATACATAAAGCGCTTCCCGAGGCAAAAAAGGATATGCTTGAAGCATGCATAAAAATGCTTGAGGGTAATGTATGAATGGAGTAATTGTGATCAACAAACAGAAGGATTTCACATCCTTTGATGTAGTTGCTGTGGCAAGGGGCATACTCCGTGAAAAAAAGATAGGTCACAGCGGTACACTTGACCCTATGGCGACAGGCGTTCTGCCGATACTTATAGGAAGGGCGGCAAAGGCTCAGTCCCTGCTGCCTGATACCGATAAGGAATATACGGCTCAGTTCAGACTTGGCATGACAACTGATACCCTCGATATAACGGGAACGGTACTTACTGAAACTGAATGTCATATTGCGAAAAATGAAATAGAGGAGGTACTCCCTCGGTTTCGTGGGGATATCATGCAGATACCGCCAATGTATTCAGCGGTACAGAAGGACGGAGTAAGACTGTATGATCTTGCAAGACAGGGTATAGAGGTCGAAAGACAGGCAAGACCTGTATGCATTGATACTCTTGAGCTTATGGATTATGATGAAACGACTCAGACCGGCAGTCTCAGGATATCATGTTCAAAGGGTACATATATCCGTGTAATATGCGATGATATAGGAAAGGCTCTGGGCTGCGGATGTGTAATGACTGATCTGTGCCGGACAAAGGCTTGCGGTTTTACACTGAAAGATGCGGTGACGCTGAAACAGCTTGAACAGATAAAGAATGAAGGTCGTCTGGATGATGTTATCCGACCGACCGACAGTATATTCACCTGTTTTAAGCCCGTATATATAAGCGAAAAGCAGGCTGTCAGATTTTCAAACGGGGCGGCGCTTGATCTTGCCCGTGTGAAAAAATTGGCAATTACAGAAAATCCTACATTATATAGGGTATACGGCGGACAGAAATTTCTCGGACTTGGAATAACAGATCCGGAAAAGAATGAACTTATGGTTAAAAAGTTGTTTTTTTGAGGTGATTATTATGGATTGGGAATTAATAGGCGGTCTGGCATTTGCGGCAGTAATTATTATATTGCTTGTAATATTTGCAAGGCGTAACATGACGCATAATTATACTGCCGGAAGCGGAATGTTCAAAAACAGTGAGGATAATCTTGAAAAGGATAAGCATATGGATGCCTCGGATTATGAATATTTTAACAATGATGGAATTCTCAAATAATGAGGAGAAAAAATGGAAATAATAACGGAACTTAAACGGTCGTCAGAGCCTACTTCAACAGCTTTGGGATATTTTGACGGTCTGCATCTCGGGCATCAGGCGGTTATAGGTGAGGCTGTTGCAAACGGTCAGAAAAATTCGCTGATACCGACAGTTTTTACGCTTTTGCAAAGTCCCCGTACTGTTTTGTGGGGTGAAGAAAGCAAAAACATTATCACAACCGAAGAAAAGCTTTCGATACTTGAAAAGATGGGCGTACAGCAGGTATATCTTATTGATTTCAATGATGTCAAGGATATAACGGCGGACAGCTTTGTAAAGGATATACTTTGCGGATGCTTCAGTGCAAGGCATATATCCTGCGGATTCAATTATCATTTCGGAGCGGGAGCAAAGGGCAGCGGTGAAATGCTTGAGGATATGTGCAGGGATTACGGTATTTCAGTACTTGCACGGCCGAGGATAACATATGATGAAAGACCGGTAAGCTCGACACGGATAAGAGAATGTATTGTAAACGGCGATATAAGATCTGCGAATGAGATGCTCGGACGCAGATACGGGTTCAGGCTTACTGTCGTTCACGGCAGAGAGCTTGGAAGACAGTGGGGAACTCCGACTCTCAATCAGATATTTCCCGACGGACTTGTAAAGCCGAAATTCGGAGCATATGTATCTGTTGTAACAGTTGGTGATAATAAATACTGCGGTGTTACCAATATCGGGCTGAAACCGACTGTCGGCTCGGATAAAGTTCTTATAGAAACATGGATGCCCGATTACAGCGGCAGAGAGCTTTATGATGAAAAAACAGAGGTAAGACTGATAGATTTTATCAGAGAAGAAAGACGTTTTGAGGATACATATGAGTTAAAAGCGGAAATACTCCGCAACGGAGAATATGCAAGAAAGCTGTTTAAGGAGGAATGTTAAATGGCACATTTCGGAGGACAGGGAAGAGGAAACGGACCAACACCGGGAGGCGGAGGACACAGACCCCCGCCGCCGCCGCCAAGAAGAGGTGGTGGATATAACAGCCCCCCGCCGAGAAGAGAGAGCTGGCATGAGCCGCCCCGCAGAAGAGGATACGGCGACTGGCACGAACCGCCGCCGCCGAGAAATCAGGGCGGATGCAGCACTGTTCTTGCAGCAATAATACTTCTGGCGATAGTGGGTTTTGTTGTATATATGGAAATGACCGGTGGAAAGTTACCGTGGGTATGAATGTATGATAAAATTATTTAAAGGATACTTTATTATTTCAATAATGGCTGCTGTTGTCATGATAGCAGGCGGTGTGCTTGGATTATTAGATATTATTATTATACCGTTCTGGGCTGAGATAGTGCTTATCATTGTTTTATATGGGGTAGTTTTGCTGATGTCCGTTCTTTCGGTGAAAAAGTACACGAAGATCTGCGATATTGCAAATACCGATCCGGACAAATTTGTTGAAATGTCAGATGAAATGGCAAAAAGATCTGCAGGCGTAAGGAGAATGGTTCTTGGAAATGCTATTGTTTCTCTGCTGAATCATGAACGTGTGGATGAAGCTGAGAGAAGAACGGCAGAATACGGAAAGGATCTGAAGCCGAACGATATTGTCGGCAGATTTATGTATTCAAATTATATGTGCTGTATTGATATATTGAAAAGGGATTTTTCCCGTATGGATCTTTATATCAATGATCAGAGAATGTGTTTGCAGCAGATGTCGGTAAACAGGCCGAGAGGAATAAACGATCTGACTTTGCAGCGGTTTCATGCAGCTGTCGAGAAGGAAGCTTTTGAAGCGGAATTTTACAGCCGTCCGCCTGAAAGACTGATGAATGAGGACAGGCAGATAGTTTTGAATTATATTGCAAATGCAGATATTCTGAGGGGCTTTAGCAGAAAAGGTGCAGTCATGTACGAATGTACCGAAAAGCTTCTTGATTATGATAAGGGCATGGCATATGCTGTCATAGGTGAAAGAGAGAAGGCAGCGCAGTTTCTGACGTCTGCCGCAGAGTGCGGATTTACATATCCGTTTGTCGAAAGGGCTAAAAAATGGCTGCAAAGCGGAGATGTGAATGTTCTCATGAGAAACGGCAGAGCAGCGGAGGTGGAAAAATGATATTCAGAAAAACAGCGGTTTTTCTGCTGGCAGCGTCAGTTGCCGTAAGCAGTCTGTTTTTTGCCGGCTGCGGCGGCAGTGACGAAAAGCCGGAGGAAAAAACAGAAAGCAGTACAGCGTCCGAAAGAGGATATACAGCGGATGAGGTATCGGAAAAGGATATCATGAGGCTGAATCAGGTGTACGGGAGCGCAGGCTGTATTTATCTTTGCGAGAAAAACAATATCCCGCTTGAGGATGGATATAAGGACAATATAAAGAATGAAGCAAAGGAGCTTATCGGCGGGCTTGATATTGACATTATCGGCACATCGGAGCTTGCAAAGGCTATATGCGCCGACCATGTGTTGTCGCTTGGTGAAAAGGACAGGCTTAATAAGGAATTCTACACCAGATATAATGATGATGCAAAGCTGTTTGATGAATATGCAGAGGATAAGTATGAGGGCGTGAGCGATGAAGAAAAGCTTATCATGCGGATAGCCTCGACAGACGCTGTATGGATAGAGTTCAATTCCTTCGGGATAAACGACGATAAGTATGACATAAAAAAGCTGCTTGCAGACGCCTTCAATGCAAATGTTGATAAGTATAACCACAATGATATCTATAACGGCAAGTGGTCGGTAACGAGCGAGCTTGAGAACATATTTTACTATTATCTTATAACTGATTCGCTTGATATGATAAAGTATCAGAAGATATGGGATGTACTTGGGCCGAATTATCTGCGTGATCTGTATGAATCGAATGAAAACAATACAAGCTTCCAGGAATTTTCGATCGCTAATATATCGGGAATGCTGACGGATACAAAGTCAAAGGAAGTGCTGAAAGCAGGGATAGAGCCAAAATATGACATGAGAGAGTATTATAAAAATCTGAGTGAAGAAAATGCGTTTTTGTATGATAAAAGCTCGGAGGATTATATATATTATGAATACACGCTGTTTGTTGATCTGAGTCAGCCGTCCGATCTTAAATTGAGTGATAATAAGTTCTTTACCGAAAATGTCGGGAAGTGGCTCAGCGAATGTTATGAGAGGAACCACACTGTACATTAAATTGTCAACTGTTTGAAAAATGAACAATAAAAAGAATGCCATCCCCCAGGGGTTGGCATTTTTTGCTCAAAAATGGAAATAAAAAATTGTAAATAATTATAAAATAACCTGTAATAAAACTAAATTAACCTTTTAATGCTATATAAAAGTTGACAATGAGTACTGATTTATAGTATAATAGATAAAATGTAATTACTATGGGTAAGTGTAGGGTTGACAATTAAATATACAATCTGCACATCAACAAAGTGGTAAAATTAGTTAAAATTATACAAAATTGATATAACCGGAATTGTTACATTTCTTATTATACTAATGTGAGGTAATCAATATGAAACATACAAATATCAAATGGAGGAGAATAACAGCGTCATTGCTTGCGCTGGTAATGATAATAACGTCATTGCCGGTAAATCTGTTAGCGTATGCCAATGATCCGCCGGAGCCGGATTATGGTATAGGCGTGTCTAATAATGCCTATGCGGATAATGCTACGGATTATAATAATTATCAGATCAAGTTTTATTATTATGATGATACTGCAAATCCTCCCGCTTATGTTGCTGTGAAGAATCCGGAATTTACTATAAACGACAGCGGAAACGAAAACGTTTACATCGGAGCTGATGACGGTAAATTTGAGCTGAAAAAGGACAGGAAGATAGATTTCACAAGTAATGAAGACTTCCGCAATTTTGTCAATACAAAGGTAAACGGCAAAAGAATAAGCAAGATCGAGATAGAGTTTGTTCCGACCGAAACTACCAACGATAATGCGTATGAGTTGTACAATATTACTTCCAGTCAGGATACTAATCCAGTAGATCATGCAGCAATAGATGTAACTAACAAAAAGGTTACATATAACATTGTTCTTGAAAAGCAGAAATTAGATGAAAATAATCAGCCTGTTTATGAGATTAACCCGGTTACTGGAGATTTTGTTTTAGATGAAAATAATCAAAAAATACCGGTAATGGTAGAAAGCCTTGTGTTAGCCAATGATACTGATTATACTGTATCAGAATTCACATCATCCGTGCTTATGGATCATGATGTTATTGTCAACTGGCACGATACCGGCATAGGCAGACCAACGGGAGATCCACAAACAGGATTAGATATTGAACTGGAAAGAAAGATCAACACTGATTCATCATTTATGGTATGTTCCGAATATTCGCCAACGGTAACGCATACGACAAGCAATGTTGATACCTATGAATATAAAGTGCCGAAGTTTGATGCAAACGGACAAGCTTACACATACGGCGCAAATGCGGGCAGCAGCTTTTCCTGCACAAATACAGAAACCAGTCTTCCCTATCGTGTTGAGCATACAGCTGACAGCAATACGTTTGATCTGTACGGTCAGAGAAAATTTGAATTCACATTGCAGTGGCTGGGCGGTGCGGATGTAAAACCTACAGCACAAGATGCAATAGAAGCATATATTACCTCTAATTTTGACTTGTATGATGAAACTTTCCGTACAAACGGTCAGCCAACGAAAATAGACTGGGAAGGCAAAACGATCACATATGATTCAACTACCGGAAAAGTAAGTATCAGCGGCTTTGATCAGATAATGCCGGACGGCTCCGCAAAGACTTATTATATGCAAAAGAAAACAGAAGTTGGAGATATTTCCGTTACTGATGATACTACATCCTCTTATCACGGTGACAAATGGAATGTGACTGCCGACAACCCGGGCGTACATTCATCCGAGATTGACAAGGTATACCAGAACGGTACACTTAAAAATGTTATAACGGGCAGTATGGACTTTAGTGTTAATGTCGAGTGGAAGGATGCAGAGAAAATCGGAGAAAGAACAGGTAAAACAACTAACCCTGCTGATGTTGTTCTCTGGCGTTATGCTAATACTCCCGGTGATAATGAAAGACAAGACAAGAAAGCCCAGGCGGCAAGCTCGCCGGTTGTTCAGACCGAAAATTACAGAAGGTATGTCGGTACTGACGGGAAGATATATTATTATGATGACAATAAGTGGAAGTATGATGATAACGAGGGCACTTCTCATGAGGTTGATGCATTGCCTGAGGGTGCAAAACCTGTAAATGTTGTACCGCTTGACGGAAGTGCGGGTACTGAAGTAACAGGTTCTGATAATAAGCTGATATATATTGATCAGGTTACATTCAAGGATCTGCCGAAGTATGACAGATTCGGTGTTCCCTATGTATATACCGCAAAAGAACGGATCACAGGTCTGAGCGGATATGAAACTATATATAAGGATAATACAGGTAATATTAAAGATGCGGCAAATGACGGCGATACTATCCTGAATAAGCTTGCGGGTACAAGGAATTTTTCCGTTGAAGCTGAGTGGAAAGCGGCAGCACGTCAGGGCGGTGAAGCGTCCGTAACATATCAGTTGCAGTATCAGGATGCACAGGGTTGGCATACAGTAAACACACCGAAGCTGAACGCTAACGGCGAAATGGTAGATTCAAACGGTAATGTTGTCACTGACCCGGCACTGGCGCAGCAGCTGAGCGAAATAACTCTTAGTAATTTCAAAGCTGAGACAATGACCAAGACTGCATATTTTGGTCCTGTTCCGATGTATGACAACAACGGTAACAAAATAGTATACCGTGTTGTTCAGACAGACGTTGCAAGAAATGACGGTATTTCAGATGGGCATGGAGGTACTGTAACTAATCATTATACAGAACCGGTTTTTCAGACTTTACCTGAAAATTCACCGATGACAATAAACGGTGATAAGTATAATATAACAGTTACTCCTGATCCCGATAATAATACATCAGACAAGTATACATTTTTGTATCAGCTTACAGGTGAGACGCCACTTGTAATTGTTAAGAAGTGGGATGATTCAAAAAATACAGCTCTTACGGCTACAACTCATGATAACGATACAGTATATGTTACAGTTGAAAGAATGGATTTTGGTCAAAACAAATTTGTAATGTATACAAGTGAAATGGATGATGAAATAACTCATAATGGTTTTGATACAAATAATGACAATGTTGATGATGTGTTTTATGATTGTGTTAATTTGACAAAAACGAATGACAATAATACAGATTATTCAAATCCAAGATCAACCGCAGGAAATTCTGGTTCGGGCGAAGGCGGCTCTGGCGGAGGCAGTTCGGGTGAAGACTCCGGTACAATGCCCACAATATATGATATTCAGACATGGACCAGGACAATAAGTGTTCCGATTTACGATGATGAGGGACACCAGTATCAATATCAGGTAAAAGAGTCGTTTCCTCCCAATAATTTTACGGGCAACAGTTCGGGAAACTATGATGTTCAGATATCATACAATTCGACAACTAATACTTATACTGTGGCTAATATCTATACTCCTACTCCGCCGGGAGGACCTTCTCTTGATTTCAGCAAAACATGGAATGACGACGGCGACCTTCTGCACAGAGATACTGTAAAAATTCATTATACTGCTAATGTCGGCAGAACAAATTCAGAGAATAGTGTGGTTAATGGACAATATGATTCAGGAACCGAAAGCGGTCAAGCCGGAGTAAAGGAAATATCAGAAAGCGAATCCTGGCGTGGTCGTATTGCGAGACGGACAAACTATACATACAGCTCCGATGATTTTGAAGAATATGAAACAGTAGGTCAATATAAAAAAATATCACAAATAAACGGTATTCCTGAAAGTACAGAAAACGGCAAAAAATGGATATATGCTATCCTTGCTTCTTATCCCGGTTCACAAACGACAAACGTGAAAAATATGGCAGACGAGAATTTTGTCAGCTTCGAGCATCTTGTAGGTATCTACTGTAATGAGCATCACTACTATGCGGTAGAGCAAAAAGTTAGTGGAGGAACTAATAATAATGGCGTTATTACCAACCCTTCTGAGATAGAGTTTATTAATACCCGTATCGGTGTAGTAAGCTATGAGATAGATCTTAACTGGTGTCTCGGCGGCTGGCAGTCGAAAGCTGAAAATAATAATAAAAAAGTTAACGTAAAAATTACTCCGAAAATAGGAGGTTCACAAATTTCAGATCCAATTGAAGTAGAGATACCTGTAACGTGCAGCAAATACTTTCTTACAAACCTTCCTAAATATAATAACGAAGGAAAGATAATTGACTGGTCGATCGAAGAAATTCAGCTTGGCAATGTAACGATTCAAAACAATAGATGTACTATAACTGACGGTAATGAAAATAAGACCTGTGTTGTCAGCGCAACAGAGCCGGTATATAATTACGGACGGGATAAACATACTGATGACCTTATAAGTGTAACACTTACAAACAAATTTTCACACACGACTGATGCAACAGTAAATAAGGTATGGTATGATGATAACAATGCCCTCGGTCTGCGAAGTGATACTTATATCCAGCTTTGGCGGAGAAGAAAGGGTACTAATGTTGACCCTACTAAAGTCGGTAATGATTATGTCTGGACACCGAGCAATAATAATTTCTGGTCTTATACGTTTGAAGGTCTTGATAAGTATAACGCCGAAGGTTTTGAATATGAGTATTTTATAAGAGAGCTTGAAATGTCCGACTATTCAACGGATATGTTCATCAGTTATACAAACGCAACACAAAATACACACGCTGATGCTGAATTAATATCCGGACGAATGGTACCAAACGGCGGTACATTTACCGACAGGATATCGGGCAGGGTCGTTATTGACGGTGAAAAGCTGTGGAAGGATATTTCTCCGGTTCTTGCTAATGAACACTATCCCATAGCGCAGATAAATCTGCAAAGACAGGATAAATATAAGATAGAAAATGGACAAAAGGTTCTTTCAACCAATGCGGACAAAATAAAGATCGGTCAGACCGAGATATACAGCGGTCAGAGCAGTTTTGCCTTCAAGCCGGACAGTTCATGGACGGAAGGTAATACTACCAATCCACACGAGGTTAAAGAGAACTACTATGTTACGACTACTGATGAAAACAATCAGACCGTGCCGGCAACCGAAAATATTGGAACTCAGGCTTCCCCGAAATATTCCCTGGTTCTCCCGAAGTTCGACGAGGACGGCGCACTCATCACCTACAGCCTGACAGAGGAATCTATCAACGGTTATACCTTCAAGACCAGCCATGAAAAGATCGTGAACGAGTATAACGGCGGCAGACCGATAGAGATAACTGTTACCAAAAACTGGGAAAACATGAAGACGGATTCCATCTATCCGACAATCAAGCTGATACTTCATCAGGTAATGTTTGCCAAGACGACAGATGACAATGGAAAGATACTCCAGAATGACGGAACGTATTCTGCAACCAGTACAGCTAATGATAAGCTTACCCCTGTTGAATATGCGACCTTTGAAAAGACTATCCGTAAGGATGCTATTGATAGTAACAGTGACCGTACTGTAACTTCAACTAACGAGGGTAAAACATGGACGTATAAATTCGGTGAGTGGGACAGTACACAAAATACAAGAAAAGACGGTCATGTCAAGGAGGATCTGCGGCAGTTTGCCCCGGACGGTACCTGCTTTGTGTACTATATCACAGAGGAGCTTTCAAACTATGAGGGCGGTTCTGATGAGCTTAACGCAAAAGTCAATGAAGACTCAAGTGATTTCCTCGGTGATTTCTATAAGCGTACAGAAATACAAAATGCGATAACATCTGATACAAGCAGCAATCTTTATACTAAATATAACAGCAAATTTAAGGTATTGGATAACAAATACGGCTTTACGGTGACAACGCTTACTCAGCCTGCTGAAATTAC
>DEHG01000054.1:14142-14642 GCA_002351795.1 Ruminococcaceae bacterium UBA2806
AACTTCAAGGGAAAGCTTGTAGTAAACAAGACATGGAACGATCATAAAGACAGCAATGGAAATGTTCTTAACAGTGAATTTGAAACAGCCCATGACTACACCTTTGAGGTCAGCAGGAAAACTCCGAAGCTGGCATCAGATACTATCTTTGAGATAAGCACATGGGACATTCAAGCAGGTAATCCGAAGGTTGAAATCAAAGCTACTAATGATCAGGGTTATAGCATAACTTATGACAACGCTAGTGATATGGTAGCTTATGATTCGTCAAATACAAAAGTAACTGGTTCCGAAAATATAGCCTATTATAAAGCAACTATCAATTACGGTAAAACAGCTTATGACCCACACCTTAATGACGCTCTGAAGGTAGAAATCAAGATATGGAAAACCAACGATGCTAATTACAACAAGGTCGAAATAGACGGTCTTGCCATCTACGGACAGGATGCTGTAAAGTATAAATACTCCGTTAAAGAAATAAGCACTGTCAGCACACA
>DEHG01000054.1:14694-25420 GCA_002351795.1 Ruminococcaceae bacterium UBA2806
TACAAGCTTGGCACCTGCGAATCTCAGCAAATGGCTGATGATACCAATACTGCAACCTTCGATCTCAGCAATGAGCTGAAGGTGTTCACACTGAATCTGTACAAGGTATTCGGTAAGACGTATACACCGCAGGGAGAAAACAGTGAGACTACAGATATTCTTTCTCCCGATGACTACCCCCAGTACTTTAATGATGAGTTTGTCAATAATCTCCGCTTCAAGCTGGAAAGAAAAAAAGGTGAAAACGGTATATACGAATTTTATGATTATAACGGTTCATCTGTAAATGGTCATATATTTGATGGTGTAGAAGAACGTGGTACAAACGGACATAAAGAATATTCTGTAAACGTATATAAAGATTCAAGCGGTAAAATAACATCGTGCAGTCTTTCTTTTACATACCTTCCCAAATACAGCCCGGACGGATATGTATACTATTACCGTGTGACAGAGCTTAATACCATAACCGGAACTGACAAGCACTTTAAAACCACATATCCTAATCCTCAAAATTCAGAAGAGATTGGCAGAGAAGAGGGTACAGGTGAAAATCAGGGCGCTCATGATATAACCTGCGGCGAGAATGACAACGCCAAAAACACCTACGTCCGCAATAACTTCGAGTCAAAGCAGATCACTGTCAATAAGTACTGGAATGATACGAACAATGCCGACGGTCTGCGCCCGGAGAATCTCAGAGTTCAGATAACTGAAAATGTTGTTGACGGAGGTCAGAACGGCGCTGATCTGACAGTGCCTATTCCAAAGGTTCTCAAAAATTCGGATTCGTGGACAATGAAGGTCGAACTGCCGAAATACTATTATAACGGCACAGCGCCTAAAGATGGTTTGACCTTTGGCATTGGTGAAAAAATGAACAGCGCACAGGACGGTGATGTATCAGCCTATAACCTGACCGAAAACGGTTACAGCCTTGAAGAGTACGGCTATGAGACAAAGTCCGGAGATACACTTACACCATATAAATTTAACAATGCGGATGATAAAACACCGCTTGAACTTGATGGCGGTACAGATGTCTACAGTCTGTATCTGAAAAACAAGCAGGATAAGCGTGTCAACAGTAAGCTGACCTTTGACAAGACATGGGATGATATGAATAACAAATGGTCGCTTCGTCCTGACAAAATCTATATAAAAGTCCTGCGGAAGTCGAAAGCTCCGATAGTACCCGACAGCAGCGCTGTATTTACAGTAAGCGGTCATCAGGCAACTGCAAATCAGCTTGCAATTACAATAAACAGTATGCCTTCTTTTGGCACTGGCAGCGAATACAAGCTGGTTAAAGAAGTAATTACAACAACGACTGATCCCAATACAGGAGAGAATGTATCGACTGCTACATGGGTGGATGCCGTGGTAACACTGACCGAGACGGTATCTGTTGAGAATAATAAAGATGTTAAGAAACTGACTACATCGCTGACTGTTAGCGGTTCTGATACCACATTAAGATTGAAGCTTCAAAGAAAAAAGACTGCTGATAGCAGTGAATATGAGAATGTAACTCAGGACGCCTTCGGACAGAAGTATCAGGTATTTGCGGGAACTTCCTCAGAGAGCAACACAGTTGTTACCAAAGACAATGCGAATAAAGCATTGATCGCAAAGGATATCGGTACAGATATTACTATACAAAATAACTCAGTTATACCTGTTTCGGAACAGTATCTGACAGATGGAAAAGTCAATATATGGATCGAAGGTCTTGACGAAAAGGACGACGAGGGACATGAGTATAATTATAAGGTTCTGAAATCCAGCATAAATGATTTTCAATCAGCGGAAACAATTACCCCTGTGACAAGGAGCAGTGCTGTTGGTAAAGTCAATCTTCTTTTGGAAAATCTTCAAGATTCTACACAGTTCTTCCTCAAGGTACAGAGATCGGTAGAAGGCGGTGATTATTCTGATATTACGATTTCTCAGAATACTGTTTTCAGGTATTTCACTGCTGACAGTACTACTGGCGTTGTTGCTTTGCCGACAGATCAAGGCAAGACATCGGCAGAAAATACTGATAACCCGAAGGTCGTGTTTGAAAACCTTGACTTTGGTGTGAATACCCACGGCCGCACTCAGTCAAACGGTACATGGAACCCATATTATTACACCACCGTTGAGTGCGACAAGTACGGCAATGATGTAAATTCAGTTCTTACTTACAGCCAGGGTGGAGATGATACCACTAACGCACAAACAGCAGCTAAGATTAGATTTAATATTGATGTAAGTTCATATTCAGATAGAAAGCATCTCAATATTCAGATAAAAAGAGGTGTAGAAACTGTTAAGACCGATATTTACGGCAATCCATTGAAAATAACGATCACAGGTCTGAATGTTGAAGGCAATGAATTCTATGCTTCAAGTGTGGAAGGAGCTACTCCGGCTGCGGGCGTATTCGTAATTCCTATTTCATCTGACAGTAATATAATTAGCTGCGTAATCGACAATCTGCCATATGCGCCTGTTGGACAAAACGGCGATTGGAGCAAAAATGGTGATGATGTTAATCAATATACCTATACGGTAGAACGCTGTAAGGCAAGAGGTAATAGGCACGATATTCAGACCGGTTTTCCTGATAGTAGTGCAGTTACCGCAGAACAATCAAAATTACTGCCGAAAACTACGATCGTTACATTTAAAAAGACAATGAGCAGCGATGCAAGTGTAAATTGTCTTTCTCAGGAAAATGTACATCTCAAGCTTTTCCGTAAATATGACGGCGGATCAGAGGAAGAGGTAAGAGTTCTTTCAACACAGATCGATAATGGTACAGATAATAGCATTACCCTAAGTAATATCCCAGCAAACATTCAACATACGATAAGTAATCTTAAAGCCGGTACGGTCATTGATGAAAACGGAGCAGAAGCTGGTACTGTTGGCATCTGGAAGGAATATACATATTATTTCAAGGAATACTATGACAGTGAGTTAGCAAATCTGAAATCCGAAAACAATGCATATGACGATTTTGTTCAGACTAAGGGTATTGAAAAGCCCTTTGTTCTTCAAAGCGACAATAAAACAGCGACGCTTGAAGAAGGCATCCGGAATGATATGAAAACCACAAAGCATGATGTGATAAAGAAATGGTTGGATGACAACGGAGTTTATGAAAGCCGTGATGATTATTCGATCGTTCTTCAGCGCAGGGCAGGCGATCAGGGTGCCTGGGAATATGTGGATATCAGAAATACGGATATATTATCTGTGGATCAAGAAGCAGGTGAGATACCGTCTGTACCGGAATTGACAAGTAAAGTTACTACCGGAATTGAAGATTTTACAGTAACTGAAAATGGTAATACAAATACCTATAAGAAGCTGAAAGTTGCAAAGGATAAGCTGCATATTCGTTTTGATGAACTTCCGATATGTGACAGCAAAGGTGTACTTTATCAATACCGTGTTGCAGAGATCGAGGTCGGAAATCAGAATGTAGTGCAGACGAGAACATTTCTCTTCCTTGTTCCCGGAACCGAGCCGACAGATGATGATTATTCCTATGTAAGGATAATCCGAAGGGGCAGCAGAAACTATTATGTAAGCTATAATTATGATAATGATTATAATGAAACTACAGGTATCAATAGTAAAGACGGTGAACATGTTGAAAACAAAAATTATGATCACAGTCAGTTTGAAACTACACCCACAAGGATAACAAACCAGATAATTACGAATTCCATTGAACATTCTCAGATCAAGGTCGTAAAGACATGGGCTGATGAAGACAATGTTTACGGCAGGCGTCCGCAGAAGATAACTTACCGTCTTACAAGAACAAAGGATGGATCCGTTGATGAAACCTTCACGAGCGATATGACTGTTGGTGAAGCTGATAACTGGGAATACTCGTGGAGCCAGTTAGCAGCATTTGCTGCCGACGGCGGAAGGTTTGAATATTCTGTAGCAGAGCTTCCGATAGCAGATTATCAGACATCTGCTCACACGGTCACTACGCAAAAAGACAACAATGGTGAGATGGTTAAACAGTATTCATATACAAATACTTACACACCTGTCAAAAAGACTATTACTGCCAAAAAGAACTGGGCTGACTGGGATAATAAGTATGGTCTGCGTCCGACAGGAATAACATATGAGCTGTACTGCAAGTATGACATTTACACATCAACGACAGAAACAGTAAATGGAAAAACCACTCAAAAATTGGTAAAATCGGAAGAAGGTTATAATGGACCGGTGTATGATACAAAAGGTACAGAATCCACAAACGATGATGTCCAGTCAGAGGTATACAAAGAGATACTAAAGGCAGATAATTCAACTGTTCCGAGTTATTTTAAAAAGACTTTGACTGATACAGACCCGAGCAGTAATAATTGGGAGACATCATTCAGAAACCTTCCTGCATGGATAAACCCCACGGGTAATGGGCAGTATAACGGCAAGGCTGTCGAGGTAACATACTATATTGTAGAGTCTTTTGGCACTGGTGATGCAAATTATAAGAAGGTCTACAATTGTGAGGCATCCAATAAATATGGCAGTGAAGAAAATAATATTCCCGGAACCTCAAATGACACATATGTTCTTGAAAAGGGTCTGCTGTATACAGATTTATATACACCGACTAACGATATTTATACAGTTCCTAAATCCATAGCAGTTGACAAAAAACTTAATGTTATGCTGAAAAATATCGATGTCGGAGATAATAAAGGAAACAAGTATACTTATGCGATCACGGAAACGGATAATAGCGGAAATGATTTAAATACAAATACTCACAATTTAGCCATTATAGAAAGTCCGTTTATTGGATCTGACGGAAAAATTGACAGCATTGAAAAGAAGGATAAAACCGATCTTCTTATATCGGCAACGCTCGGTGCAGAAGAAATTACAGATGGAAATATCTATTTCAAGATCACCCAAAGCAGAACTGTAACTGATAATTCATTTGTCAAAGAACTTACGGGTACTGCGGGAAATGTTTCTTATACCGTGAACAGTAATAATGTTATATGCTGTACTCCGGGTAGTAATGGCGATTTCACGATAAAATTTACGCTCCCGAAGGGCACAGGGGAAACAAACTGTGGTTATACAGTTCAGGAATGTGCATCAGAGAATGGTACAGCTGCTGAACCAAATTCACTGACGATCACAGCAGCCGAAAATTCGACAGATAATACAAAAGCTGATGTAACAGTAACCAAAACGTCAGCAACTGCTGAAACAAAGCTGTATTTCAAATTATCCAAAGACAGTACTGTAGTGACGTCAGCTGAATTGACAGGAAATACTGGATTTACGTTCAGCAAAATGATATTCAGCTATAAAACAAGCGGTACAGGAGATGAAACTGTTAATAATCAACAAATAACTATCAGAGGTCTGCCTGAAAAGGATGCTCAGAATAACACATACACATATGAAGCAGTCGAGTATGATAATGACACCGATGAAGCTGTCGAGCTTTCACCTCCTGTCGGTAATGTGATGACTACATCTACATCTACATCTGGCGTCGGAACGGTGAGTGTTACAGTGACGAAGCCGACATCCAAGGAAAATAAAACGCTGTATTTCAAGCTGCGCAGAAGCACGACATCTACACCTGTTGAGTGCATAACAAATGATGTAAATAAGTTTGAAATCCGCCCCATAGATTATACTGAGCAAGGAAATCCGACTGTACTTAAATCGGTACAGGATAACGGTTCCTCGATAACCAATACCCTCAACACCCGTGATATAATCGTCACAAAGGTTTGGAACGACAATGATTATAGGGACGGAAGAAAGCTGCATTATGACATTGATGTTACGCTCAGCAGTACTCAGTTCGACTGTACGGAACAGGGAAGATATGATACTTCCACAAACAACTATAAGGAAGTAAAGACTATTCCGAAGGATTATGACCCGAGTAATCCTGACACACTGGCATCAGACTTCCAGAATGCGGTTATATTCCGTGATTTGCCGAGATATGATTCAAGCGGAACCGAGATCACATACAGCGTTGCAGAAACATTGGCAGGAAGCGGACATCTTGTAAATGCCGATCTTCTCAAGGAAAACATTAATTCAAGCGAAACTGTAAATAATCTGTATAAGGAGTCCCTGACGTGGACATTCCCGACAGATCCGGTCACGACAAAGAATGAAAATGTAACGCTGAAAACTGCAAAAACCTCATTTAATCTTACAAACAATCAGCGCAAATACGGTTATGAGGGTTATTGGGAAAGCTACAAGCCCACACCCGCAGAGGGTGAAGCGGAGGATCCCTGCGTTGAACGTTTTAAGATCATAAACGAGCTTCCCGTGGTGAAGTTTGACGCAAAGCTTTACTGGAACGATGATTCAAACCGTGACGGCAAGCGTTTGACGGAGGACGATGTTGTACTCAGCCGTGACGAGTGGGATTATGCTGTCCCGTCAGATATTACTCTGCCGACAGACAGGGATTATGTATACTTTGCTGTTCCGACAAGCGGAGCCGGCTGGACGGAAACTAATGCTGCTCTGTCCAAGATACGGATGTATCTGTCAAAAAGCGGCGAAAGCGGCGACCCCGTTGAAGTCGAGCCTGTAAGTGTATATACCGGCACTGACGGCAAGAATTATTACAGATTCCCGGCTGTTCCCGATGATTATGATACGTTGTATTTTAAAACCGTAGAGAATACGCCAAAACAAACTCAATCAGTAACAGTGACAGACAATGCTGACAGGAAGAACAAAGTGTTTATTCCCGAAACGCCCAGCGGAGATACTTATGCCTGCACTCCGTCTGATTATAACAATGTATCAGTTTCAACGCAGTCATTCAGCTCCAGCGGTAAGGCAATAGAGATCGACCTGACGGATGATTCAATTAATGGAGAAACATGGGATGATCCGCAGATCATATTCTATGACAACAGCAATGCGGTTATCGGCGCAAAATATGTGCTTGAACCGGGAGATGAAACCGGCAAGTATGTTATCCGTGTGCCGGAGGGTGCAGTCAAGTTCAGTATTAACAACGGCAAGTCAGGTTTAAATTACAGTGCAGAAAATACCGGAATCACTCCCGGTCAAAAGTATAAGCTGCAAAAGGAGAATAATAATTACAGCTTTGACAGTTCTGAACAGAGCAAAGCCGCAAGAGCTGCGCTTGTTAAAAATGTCGCTGTGAAAACGCTTACTGTTGATGATGCTAAAGAAGGTCTGTACTGGTACGCCGATTTCGGAGTGCAGCCTGTATACAGCGAAGACGGCGCACCCTATACATACAGGATATCCGAAAAGGACGACAGTAAGGACAACAGCACGGATACAAAGACCCAGACCACTAAAAAGCTTGAAAGAGTTGACTACACCTATGATTATTCACCGTCTGTCACAATGACAAACGGCGCAGGCACGCCTGTAATTCACAACAGTGAGTCGGATACTCCCGAAAACTGGCAGGTAGAGAATGAGCGTTTGAATGATTTACAGGTAGTAACAACATATGCGGCGGCAAAGGCGGCTGTTCCCGCATCCGGTGATGATCCTGCACAGGATGCAAAACCGGCAACGGTCACATTTGCTGTACGCAATAACTACTCTCCGTCTACTCCGGGCGGCGGCGGTACACCTCCGGATCCCGGACCAGGTTCCACACCCAAATATGAAACGGGCAAGATCAAGCTGACAAAGACATGGGTGGGGGATAGTGAATGTTATCAGTATTCCCGTCCGGATTCAATGGAGTTTACATTAAAGTGTAAATACCATAACAGTGACAATTCTTTCAGCTTCAATGACGTTGTCACAAATTCAACAGATACTGCTATCAAATCGCTTAGTTCAACATATACTGTTCAAAGCAGTGCAAATTGGAAACTTGATATTAACAACCTGCCGAAGTACACTAACCCGACAGGTACGCCAGTTGATCCTGGTGAAAAACTGAGCGTAACATATTATCTTGTTGAGACCGAGCATCCCGGATATACCAAAACGGGAGATAATACAGATCTTGATATCAGCAGCGGTGAGGCAAGTACAACTGTTACCAACACGCTGAAAACTACTCAAATCAACGTAAAGAAGAAATGGGAAGATCACGGTTATTCATCTACACACTTTACTGTTAATGTTACAGTTACTTTGGATGGAACGGTTTATACAAAAACCGGTACTGTCCCTGATGGCGAGACATTGCAGGTGAGTGGACTCCCATTATACAAAGCAGATAAAACCAAAGCGACATATACCGTAAGCGAAGATGAGAATAATACGAATACATCAACAAAATTTGATTATAATTACAGTCCGAGCTATGATAAAAATGGTATAGAGGGAGGAGGAACTATTGAGATAACCAATGAGCTTCCTGTCAGAACCTTAAATGTAACTAAGACATGGAATGATACCTTTAACGGAACAGGTGATTATTATAAGCTTCGTCCCGAGACACTTGCTTTGGATCTGAAACATTCCGTTTCAGAATCCGGAACATGGACAGATGTCGATATGACAAAAGCAACGTTGTCTGCATACACAAAGAACGGAACGATATGGACTGCGACTTACAGTAATCTTCTTGAGTATGATAAAGATGGAAATCCCTATCTGTTCAAGGTTACCGAAACCGCACCAAAAGGTTATACGGCAACGATCGGCGAAGCGACAACAGCTCAAACGGGTAACGATGTAACATACAGTGTAAACCTTTCAAACACTTTGATAACTGGTAAGGTTACACTTACCAAAACATGGAACGACAACGGATACGGAACTTCGCTTCATTATCCTGTAAGTATGGAGATAGTTAAAGATGTTGACGGTACAAATGTACCAGAGCAGATACGCTTTGAGGGTAATGTAAATACAGGTACCGAACTTACCGGAAGTACGGTTATCGAACATGTTCCCGTGTATGATAAATCAGGTAACCTTATTACCTATACTGCAAAAGAGCTGACAAAAAAATACGGTTATATAGCAGATGCGGCTGATAAACAATTGACGGTTCATGCACCTGATGAAAATGGTAATATCGGAACAATAGGTTTTACAAATGAGCTCCCTGTCACCTATCTCAAGGTGAATAAGACCTATGTTGACGATGAAACCCACCATAAGTATACTCAGGGCAACAATCGTGATATCACATTCGATCTTACGAGAAGCGTACAAAACAATGGCTCAACCGAACAGGATGATACATTCAACGCAGTTAACGCAAATAAAAGTGTGACTTATGCTGCCTCGGATATGACATGGACAACAACTTCTCCCGTCCTTGTCTATGACGAGCAGAACAGACAGTTTACCTATAAGGTGACAGAGCATGATCTTACGGGTTATACAACAGCTTACAGCTATTCCTATACCACGGGTACAGATCCCAATACGGTCAACCATACAACGACTGACGGTACTATCCCCGCAGAGGCAACAACAAGCTCCTCTATGCCGCTTGAGCTGACGATAACCAATACGCAGATAACCGGCGAAGCTAAGATTGTAAAGATCGACAAGACCTTCTATGATAAGTATAAGGAACATGAAAATTACAGCGATATAACTCTTGGCGGTGCTGAGTTTGAAGTGTATATGAAGGTCAATGGCACATATAAACCTGTTTATGTAAAACAGGATACATACGGCAGATATACTATTGACAACAGCAGCGGGGGTACAAAATCAAATGTTGTAGTTTCCGCAAGTACTGCAAATACAGAACCTTTTGTAGGGATAGGCGATATTATATTCTATGATATGCCGCTTAACACCTACTACCTGAAAGAGAAAAAAGCTCCTGACGGTTACAGTATCCGTAAAGAAATATCAACGGATGAGGATGTATACTACCAATTCGATATTGACGTAAACAGCGAAAGCTCCACTACGGCGGAGATCACTTATACTGCGGAGACGGAAAGTGCAGTCGGCTTTATCGGCAATGGCAGTCCCAAAAACAAGATAGGCGATCCCCAGATTGTTCATGATACAAAAACAACGCTTACCAAAGTGGACGAAAAGACAGGAACGCCGATAACGGAGTCAAAGGCTACCTATTATCTCCTTGAACTCCCTGATTTCAGTGTTAAAAAGTTAACAGCTCAGGGCAGAACGTCTGAGGAATACCTTGCAAACGCACAAAAGGCAATTATCGGTGATACAACTTCCAATCCGGTAATACCAGACTGCGGAGGTAATTTCACTCAAAGCGTTGAAGCCTACTGGAACAAGATCGGTGAGTATCAGACGGACAACACGGGCAGGATCGAGCTTCCGACAGGTCTTCTTCAATTCCATCATACATATACCTTCCTTGAGGTACATGCGCCTGTGGGATATGACAGGAGCTATGACGGATTTACGGTTGAATACACTGACAATACGATTGTAAGCAGCATGATATTCTCTGTCAACAACACAAACTACAGCTGTAATATAACTCATGCTGACCCCCGCAGGGATGCGAATGTCAAGATCTATAAGCAGGACGAATTCGAGAACCCCCTCAACGGCGCACAGTTCGAGCTGTACTATGATCCGCCAAAGCACGACAGCAGGAACCTGTCCGACTTCGACTTCATTTTCTTCACGGATAACAGTTTCCAAGGTAATTGGACTGATCCTGATGGTATATGGAATAACGTATATGCTCAATTCTTTGATGAAAATGGTGGAGTGTGCGAGGGATATTCTACAGCTCGGGATTTAGAAACGT
>DEHG01000054.1:25477-29574 GCA_002351795.1 Ruminococcaceae bacterium UBA2806
CATCGGATAATGGCAGTTATCAAAAGGTTTATAGGGCAAAAATCCCGCCAAATGCGAAAAAAGTTGTTTTCAGTGATGGTGATAATAAAAAAACCGATAAAATCACATTTACTCCCGGTTATGGGTATTATAAAAACGGTATTGATACTAATAGTCTTTATACGGTTATGAATTGGAATCATGCAGGAACATATAGTGGTGGTAGTAGAGAATACTCAACCTATGGTGACAAGATCTATATTAAAGCTGATTCAAGTTTAATCGGTAACGATAAAGCATGGGATAATCTGCATATTTGTTTCTACAAGAGTGACGATACAAGTATTGGCTTGACTTCACCTGGTTATCTTACTTCTGAGCCTAAAACTATAGTCAGTGATAGTTGGTATGAATTTGAAATTCCTATAGGGGCAACGAATTTCGAGATAAACAACGGTAGTAAAGATAGTACAAAGACACATTATCACAAGCTGGAAAATATAGCTATTACTCCCAACGCCGGATATCAGATCACACAAAATGGCAGCAGCTATTCAATAAGTGCAGTTGCAACCATTGGAAGTGGTACAGTTACAACTCCTGCACCGGGTACTCCTGAGTTCACCGAGCCGATAAAGATCGCCACGGTTACGACCGGTTATGACGGTCTGCCAAGTAGTGTTACTATTGTAAATGCTTCTTACGCAAGTGAAGTTACTGAAACAGGCGGCGGCACGTCTGTTAAGGTCAAAAACTGGGGCAGCTACTACTTTGTGGAAACAAGCAATCCTACCGGATATACCAGCAGCAACGGCAATATCAATTTCACTATCGGAGCGGAGCAGGCGGATGAGGTCGTCCATATCGAAAAGGCTGACAATGCCCGTAAAAAGGGCTCTGTCACTCTGACTAAGACCGCTCAGGAAAAAGTCGGCAATATCAAGATTGGTGATCCTGTAGAGGGCGCAACGTTCGAACTATACAAAAACGATGCTGCTCTGGTGAAGATTTCTGTTGACAATGGCACAAATTCCGTTTATAATGTAGGTAGTAATAGTTCTGTTACAGAAATGACTACTAACAGTGAAGGTGAGATAACTATTAATAACCTTGACTGGGGACAGTATTATTTGCTGGAAAAAACACCCGCACCGGGTTTTGATCTCAATAAAAATAAGATCTACTTTACTGTCGGCAGAAATAACTGTGGTGATATTCCGCAGCAGCTTACCACCAAAGACCCTGCCGCTAAGGCTAAGATCAAGATCACAAAGACTATTGACGAACGTATTGAAGCATGGGGCGATCCGACATTCATCTTCAAGCTCAGGCAAACGAAAAGATATGTAAACGGTAATCTTACTGATATTGACGCCGCAGACCAGCGTGTTAAGCTTGTAAGCCTGACGTTGGAGAGTGGCTGTGGAAATCTGGCTAATGGTCTGAACAAGGCTACCGGCGATATCGAGGTTGAACCGGGTACATATGAAGTAACCGAGGTCAAGGTCGCAAGGTATGATTTCTACAGAGGTACTATGACTATTACAGATAATAATGCTGTTGGCACTTCTGCTTCGTTTAATAACGGCTCAACAACGTTTACTGTTAATGAAAACGGCAGAGCAGATATTGAGTTTGTCAATCATGTTGCATACTACGACAAGTTCAGCCACGTTGACTGCGAGGTCAATAACTTCCACGGCTATAAGGGTATTCGTGTTGAGTACACAACGCCTATAACTGCCGATGCAAACGACAGCAAAACGATCAATAAGAATACTTTGTCAGCGTACAAGATACTGAGCAGCGGCAAAGAAATAGAAATGACCGCAGATGAAAAGAACGCTTTGAAGCTTTCCTACACCTATGTTCAGACATCCGGTGATGATGTGCATTTCAGCACTGATTTTAAGGACAATGGAAACGGAACGTTCACTATAAGCAATGTAAGCCGCTATACTGACGGCGTTTACAAGCTGAAAGCAAAAGACACGAACCATTTTGAGTGTACATTTGATATTAACTTTGCATCAAAGAATAATGATACAGACACATATCAGAAGAAGGTCGTATTCAAGGCTGACAGTGAAAACAAGTCCTACTTCGAGGAGACTATAAACGATACAAAGATAAGGACAGCTCAGTACGAGTTAACATTCACTATGGTGAAGGACGGAAGTACATATAAGGTCTTCAACGTCAAGCATAACGGCAATGTTATCAGCAATCCGGGCAATGGTATTCTTAATACCTTGGGCTTTACGGTCAATGAGGCTTACGCTTATAATCAAACAAGTAACCCGACGGGATATGAGTTTGATAAGTGGAATGATGGTACAAGTGATACTACTATAAATTACAATACGCTTGTAACATGGGCTACGAACAAAAGTGCCCCGTATACAAAGACCTACACAGCGAAGCTGAAACAACGTACAAATCCGTAAAACAAAAATGTTATACCACCCCGCCGCACAGACGGCGGGGGAGAGTATAACGATATATCATTATTTCAGCGCCCGTGAAGCGGACGTTTAAACAATGGTATAAAATGAAAGGGGGATACATATGGTAAACGAGCTTAAACCCAAAAGATCGCTCTTTCCCGAAAAGACTATGGGAAATGACGTTATAAATAAAAACACCGAAAATAAAAAGAAAAAGAGAAGGCGTTCTCCTGCAATGCTTGCGGCGATAGTTCTGACATTTCTGCTTATCGTGCTTATGATAACGCTTGCGCTGTTCACGTCTGTTGACGAGGTAACGAACGTATTTGATGCGGGGCGGGTGGATATTGTCCTCACGGAGTCCGAGTGGGTGCCTTCAAAGGCTAAGTATGTCGTTCCCGAACAGGAGATACCCAAAAACCCAAAGATCACTAACAATGAAAAAACCAATGTTTATGTTTTCCTTGAGGTGACTGTGCCTTATATTACAGAAACGGAAATAGAGAACAGCACACCCAATGACAACAGTCAGGGCAGTGCAATTCTGACATCCACTAACAATACTTATAATATACCTCTATATAAATTCGGGACGGCGAATTATAATAATAGTACCACTCCTCCAACAATCACCTCATATACATATTATGATAACCTTAGTGACCTTAAAGATAACCAACGGATAAACTCCGGCTGGACGTTGGTTACAAAAGATGGATTTACCAACCCAGCAGTAAATGAAACAAATAAAACCCTTACATACGTTTACGCACATACAATTACAAGTGGGGAAAACACCACTACATTACAGCCGCTTTTGCCGGCTCATACAACAGAAAATGCCCTTTTTGACAGCATAAAAGTCATAAACTTTGATGAAACGGCAAAAGTTGATGGTACAAACACTTTGCAGGGCACATACAAAAACATTAACGTAAAAGCATACGGCATACAGGCAAACTATCTCTCCGACAGCACAGGAGAGGTGGGAGATAATCCGTACAGAGTATGGAAGATAATCAAGCCGTAAAAGGAGATGAGATGCATGAAAAAAAGACCAATAATTATAATAGCGGCGGTGGCTGCGCTGTCGGTATCCGTGCTTCTCTTATCCCGCAACACGGTGGCATACCTTATGGATACCGAGGCGGCGGATAACGTTGTTCAGATAGGGCAGGTCGAAGTAAGCCTTGACGAGGGAAGCTTTGACCCCACATCGTCTGCACCCATAGTAGAGATCGGCAGAATTGTAAACAAATCACCCAAGCTTAAAAATACAGGCAAAAATGACGAATATGTATTTTTGCAGGTCGATGTCCCAAAGGAAAACGTAACGCTTTTGTACGAGGATACTGTAACAACGGGAGCAAATCAGCACAAGGAAGGCGAAAAAATACCGCCGGGAACTCAACAAGATGTTGAAATTTTTAAACTAATAGCAACCGGGGCAAATAATGCTAATCTTACATTTACTCCGGCTGATTCTACAAGAGTGATTGGTTATAATGTAGGTAATGCTTCAACTAATGGATGGGTACATCTGAGTTCAGTTACAAGTGATAATTCAAATACTTACATATTCGGCTACAACATGAAGCTGAAAGTAAACGCCGAGACAAAAACTCTCTTTGACAAGGTACAGCTGAAAAGCTTCATAGACGGCGAGGTTGC
>DEHG01000054.1:29757-33172 GCA_002351795.1 Ruminococcaceae bacterium UBA2806
GGGTGATATATATGGACAATAAAAAGAAATTCGCCGCCATATGTATCGGAGTACTAATATTAGCGGCGAGCGTAGGCACGACACTTGCATACCTCGGGGCGAAACAAAATGCAGACAATACAATAAAAGTCGGCACTGATATTGCACAGGTTTCGGAGCCGGACTGGTCTGAGCCTGAGTATCAGACGCAGGAAAACACGAATAACAAAACCATAACTGTAAAAAACACAGGCAGTGTACCATGTTTTGTGCGTGTGTATGCGGAGTTTTCCGACAGCGAGATCGCAAGTATTGCGAAAGTGAATAATAACGGTACAGATAATTATGATAAAACATGGACACAGTATAAAGAATACCTTGCAGATACAACACAAAGCAGTGCAGAGGACTGGCAGTATATTCCTGAAAGTAGCGATTCTGTTCTCGGCGGGTATTTTTATTATAAGAAAGTAGTACAACCTGTAGACGATGCCGCTACTACAAACGTAGACGAGAGTGTAACATCATCGCTTATCAAAAAAGTGCAGGTTAATTATGCAACAAATAATATAGACGAAATAAGAGACTATGAGATGATCGTATATACAGAGACGGTGCAGACGGTGGATACCGATGGTACTGACTATGCGGCTCAAGGTGTGACCGATGGCTGGAAAAAGGCATGGTACAGATTCTTGAATAAAAACAATTTACCAACTACATAAACACAGCGGCGGACAACCGGGGCAGGGTTTAGGTTTTTGATTGCCCGTTCGTTTGAGGCAGAAAATAGAATAAATGGAATATGCTGGGTATGCGTGAAAAAGATTAATATTTTTCTTGTATATTTATACTAAAGGTATTGACAAAAGCACAAAAATAATGTACAATAACGATGAATAGAGTGAATGAGTGCCTTTGGGTACATACTCGTTCGGATAAGGTGAGATTATGAAGAAAATACCGATTTTCAGATGGTTATTTTCGGCAGTTCTTTATCTTATAATTGCGGTAGTATTGTTAATGCTCGTAATGATGCTGGTATTCGGACTGAAGCTCTATTGTGTCCAGACGGGAAGTATGGAACCTACATACCCCGTAGGGTCAATGATCGTTGTTGAGGATGTCGAACCGACAGCGCTTGAAACAGGCGATGTAATAACATTCACGGTAGGCGACGGAACCGTCGTAACTCACAGGATTGTCGGAATAGACAGACAGACCCGGCAGATCGAAACAAAGGGCGACAACAATAATGCCGCCGACAGCTCGCAGATAAGCTATGAAAATGTCATCGGAAGGGTGAAGTTCGGCATACCCGCAGTGGGATATGCGGTGCTGTTGCTCAAGACGAATTTCGGCAGGATCATGGCGGGAGGTTTTATCGTTGCAGTGATCGGAGTCAATCTTATCGTGCGGATGTACGACAGGGACTGCGAGGAGGACGAGAAGGAACAAAGCGAGGAATCCCAAAAACCGGATGGGAGTGGTCAGTTATAAAGAAAAAGAAAAAGACGGAAGCTGCGGAAGAAACCGAAAAGATGCCATTAGGCGCAAGGATATTTGACATAGCCTTTACGGTGTTTGTCTATATGCTTGCGGCGGCGATAATAATAGGAGCTTTGCTTTTTTCTTTCAGTACATCGGAGGATAAGGCGCTGTTTGGCTACCGCTACTATACGGTACTCACGGGGTCAATGTCGCCGACGTATAATGTTGGAGATATGATATTTGTACAGCTCAAGGAAGGCAAGGACATCAATGTAGGTGACGTAATCACGTTCAATCCCTCTCAGGACAGCGACGCATACCTCACTCACCGTGTGACGGAGAAAATAGAAAATTACGAGGGTTCAGGCGTAACATGCTTTAAGACTCAGGGTGATGCGAACAATGCACAGGACAGCTTTCTTATTGACGAGAACAGAGTTATAGGAACGGTTAATTTCGGTATACCGATGATCGGATATGTTGTGCGGTTTGTGCAGCTGAGGTGGTATCTGATACTGCCGATCGTCATAATGATTGCTGTATTTTTCCAGCTTCTCAAACGTTATTTCCTGATGGAAAAGGATGAGGAGACGGAAGGAAGTTCCGCAGCCGAAAAAGAAGACGTCGAAAACAAGTCTGAAAAGACAGAGACCGAGGGCGGAAAGCCTGAGGAAAAGCCCGCAGGCAAGAAGGAGGAGACTCCTGAGGAGTCTGAGGGAGAGAAGAAGGAATAGTTTTATTTGTCAGGAACTGTTCCCGAAGAAAGTAAATTAAGCGGCAGAGAGATCGCTTATAAATGGATACCTCCGGAACAAAGTTTCAGAGGATCCGAAAAAATTCATTATAAAGGAGAAATGAAATATGGCAAGCAAATCTAAGAGAAGACGCAAGGTCTTAGGCGCATCATGCATACTTGCTGCGCTGATAATAGCAGGATCATCGTTCGCTTGGTTCACAAGCAAAGATGAGGTTACCAACCGTTTGTCCGCTAACGCTGATTACGGCGTAAGCATCGTCGAGTCCTTTGCTCCGCCTGAGAACTGGCTGCCGGGTCAGGAAGTAAACAAGGATGTATATGCTGTTAACACAGGTAATGTTGCTGCTTTTGTTGAAGAAACTGTTTCAGGCAAACTTACAATCACAACCGAAGTAGCTAAAGATGCTATTAGTGCAAATAGCGTTAAGCTCACAGCTGCTGAGCGTTATGCAGTTGAAGCAGGCTCATATCTTGCTTACAAGCCGGATACAAGCAACAAAGAATTAGGCGTTCAGGTAGTTTCCATGATTCCTGATGCTACAAATCTTGAAGGCTATACAACAGCTGACGCTGCTACAGACTTTACTCCAGATGCAGCAGGTCTGTATGTATTCAGACGTTCTATCGGCGTTGACGCAGAAACAAAGGTAGAGACCTTCAAGTATGAGGCTTACTATTTTGACGGTCATGACTATTATAAAGTAACCGATCTTAGTGTTACACCTGATGGCACATCTTATGCAGGTGACAATGTTACAACAGACGGTAACCTCACAGGCGCAACAGCTAAGTTTGTTGAAGAAGAGACAAAGACCATCAATCCTACAGCTCTGACATATGACAGCGACAATAATCGTCTTGTAGCTTCTTATGATACAGGCGCAGAGATTACAAACGCTAAGCTTCAGGAGCTTGCAAAGGCTTATGATAACGCACTTGTTCTTTATAATGACGCTGTAGCTGAGTATACAGCAGCTCTGAGAGAAAATACAGGCGCTGACGCAGCTGTAGTTGATGCAAATCGAACACTTCAGGAGAAGCTTGACGCTCTGAGAGACGCACAGAATACTCTTGCTACTGCTGAAAAGAATTTGGCACAGGCTACTGCTGCAAAGAATGCTGCACAGGCAGCAAAGGATGCTGCTGATCAGAGAGCAACCGAAGCCGCTGCTGCATTGACTGCTGCTG
>DEHG01000054.1:33333-33485 GCA_002351795.1 Ruminococcaceae bacterium UBA2806
TAATCTGAGTGCAGCAACTGCTGATTCAAAGGCTGCTTACTATGCTTATCTCAAAACTCAGATTCCTGCAATCGCTGGATACACAGATGCTCAGATAGAGACATGGTTAAAGGATACAGCTACATACAGTCAGATCAATGGTCTTAATATCG
>DEHG01000084.1:0-4825 GCA_002351795.1 Ruminococcaceae bacterium UBA2806
GCTTCGCAAGCGACCAAAGGCGCTGCCTTTGGAATCTGGCAGGGGCTCCGCCCCATGCACCCCGCAGCCTTTGAAGAGGCTGGCGAAACTTTTTTTTGGACTTTCATGGATTCAGTCCATTGTTTTTCTTCAAAAAAACAACCCCCTGCAATCAGCTTTTTTGCAGGGGGCATGTACTTTATAATGGATTTTTGCTGATTTTTGTTCCTCTGCGAGGATATTTGTCAGGAGTTGAAGATATCTTTTTTATGGATATTATTGTTCTCCTGCTGCTGTCGGGCAGTTCTGTGCCAAATAAGTTTTCAACATTTCCTCCTAAAATGTTGAAAGCCTTTTCCGCTGCGGCAAGCTCGTTTTCTCCGTCCGGGCCTTTCATAGAAATGAATCTGCCTCCGACCTTTACAAAAGGCAGACAGTATTCGCAAAGCGCCGGAAGATTTGCAACTGCTCTTGAAACTGCAATATCATATTTCTCTCTGAAATTTACATCCCTACCAGCTTCCTCTGCACGTCCGTGTTTAAGCTCAGCTGTAATATCTAATTTCCTGCACACTTCATCAAGAAAGATCAGTCTTTTATTCAGACTGTCAAGAAGAGTAATGCTTATTTCCGGACACATTATTTTAAGCGGTATTCCCGGAAAGCCTGCGCCTGTTCCTATATCAATAACTCTGCATCCGTTTTCAAGGCTTATGTATTTAAGTACCGATATACTGTCAATGAAATGCTTTACCGCTATGCCGTCATCGTCGGTAATAGCTGTAAGATTCATTTTTTCGTTCCATTCCTTTAACAGTTCTGCATATGCATTAAATTTTTCAAGCTTTTCATCGTTTATACTGATATTGTTCTCATCACACCATTTTTTTACCGTATCAGTTATCATTATTTTTCTCCCTTCCATTTTTCGGCAGAGTTGAAAGATATATAATAAGCACCGATATATCCGCAGGACTTACTCCCGATATCCTTCCTGCCTGACCGATGTTTTCGGGACGTACCTTGTTCAGCTTTTCCCTTGCCTCAAGACGCAGACCTTCTATCTTTGAATAATCTATATCAACAGGCAGAAGCTTTGATTCAAGACGGCGTACCTGATCTATTATTATCAGCTGACGTTTAATATATCCCTCATATTTGATCTCAATTTCGACCTGTTCAAGAACAGTCCTGTCTGTCTCGGTTCTTGTCCTGTCAACAGGCGTGAGAATATCATAGCTGAGCTGGGGACGCTTTATAAGATCACATAGTCTGATCCCTGTAGCAACCTCCGATGTATTATTATCTCTGAGTATCGCATTAAGCTCGTCTGTCGGAGAAAGAACAGTTTTTCTTACCCTTTCAAGCTCTGCATTTATCTTTGCAAGCTTATTATTGAATTTCTCCCATCTTTCATCCTTAATAAGCCCTATTTTTCTTCCAAGCGGAGTAAGGCGAACATCTGCATTATCCTGACGCAGTATAAGTCTGTATTCACTTCTTGAAGTCATCATTCTGTAGGGGTCGTTGCATCCCTTTGTCACAAGGTCGTCTATCAGAGTCCCTATATAGGAGCTTGCCCTGTCAAGAATGAAAGGTTCCCTGCCCTGAATTTTCAAAGCCGCATTTATGCCGGCAACAAGTCCCTGCGCCGCCGCTTCCTCATAGCCGGAGCTTCCGTTGAACTGTCCTGCGCCATATAGTCCTGGAAATTCACGGAATTCAAGAGTGCTGTTCATCTGTATCGGGTCTGCACAGAAATATTCTATCGCATAGGCGGGACGCATTACTGTACAATGTTCAAGACCCTTGATAGTATGATAGAATGCAAGCTGAACATCCTCCGGAAGTGATGACGACATTCCCTGTATATACATTTCCTCTGTATCAAGTCCGCAAGGTTCAATAAAAAGCTGATGCCTTGGTTTATCTGAAAAACGAACGATCTTGTCTTCAATACTCGGACAATACCTCGGCCCAATTCCCTCTATCTTACCACTGTACATAGGTGAACGGTCAATATTATCAAGAATCACCTTTTTGGTATTTTCATTTGTCCAGCTTACATAACACTTAACTTTGTTTTCTCCCGGATCATCCGTATCATAGGAAAACGGAACTATTGGTTCATCTCCGCTTTGCTCTTCAAGATCAGTAAAATCTATGCTTGAACGAAGGACTCTTGCGGGCGTACCTGTCTTGAAGCGTCTTATGCTCATGCCCATTTTTTCAAGCGACTCGGGAAGATATTTTGCCGGGAACATACCGTCAGGACCGCTTTCATATGATACATCACCAACATATATTTTGCCGCCAAGATATGTGCCTGTTGCAAGTATTACAGCCTTTGCCTTATATATGGCTTCAAGCCTTGTAGTCAGTAACCATATCCCGTCCTCATCCTTTTCAAGGGAAATTATTTCAGCCTGCCTGAGTTCAAGCTTATCCTGAAGTTCAAGCGTATGCTTCATTCTTGTGCTGTAAGCTCTTCTGTCGATCTGCGCACGAAGTGAATGTACGGCAGGACCCTTTCCCTTATTGAGCATACGGCTTTGAAGAAAACATTCATCGGCAGCCTTTCCCATTTCTCCTCCGAGGGCGTCTATTTCTCTGACAAGATGCCCTTTTGCCGTACCTCCAATTGAAGGATTGCATGGACAGTTGCCCACAGCATCCATATTTATTGTAAAGACTCCGGTTTTGCATCCAAGTCTTGCTGCTGCAAGTCCTGCTTCAATTCCCGCATGACCTGCGCCTATTACAGCAACGTCAAATTCTCCGGCTAAAAACTTCATTATCTTTTCATTTCCTTTCATATTCTGATGTGATATCAAAGTATTCTTCAAGTGTGATACCACGTTTATACAATGTTTCGGCAAGATCCTTTCCTACATAGCGTATATGCCAGCTTTCGTATTTATATCCTGTGATATTCTCTTTGCCCTTGGGATATCTTATTATAAAACCGTACTTATGGCAGTTTTTCTCCATCCATTTTGCTTCATCAGTATATGCAAACGAATCATATACACTGTTTATATCCATAGCAAGCCCGGATTGATGTTCAGAATGTCCCGGTCTTGCCGAAAAGGTATCCGCAGCCTCTCTGCCTCTTTCATAGCAGTATCCTTCATAAAGCGACGCCTGTACGGAATAACTGCGGAAACCCGATACGATCCTCAGATGAATATTATCCTTTGCGGCATCCTTTGCCATTTTATTAAATGCCTCTTCTGCGGTCTTATCAAGTCCGTTCCCGAAATCAGGCGGCAAGGAATAGGTTTTATTCACTATCATTATCCCATCCATATAGGTAACACCGTCTATGACTTCTACAACAGGACCTTTTGTAACAGTTACCTTACAGCTTCTTTCAATACCATTGAATGAACGAACTGTTACCCATGTTGTTCCCTCACCTATTGCTTCAAGTCTTGCTGTACCCTTTGATTGTCTGACATCTACTATACCATCATCAACTGCTTTAAATGAAAGCTCAGACGAGGATGTATTTTCCGGCAGACTTGCTCTTAATGTCGTTGCCTCTCCGATTTTTAGCTTTATCTCTTTTTTATTCAGCTGTAATGTATCAGGCTTTTTTCTGACTCTTATGCGACACTTGTCTTCGACTCCGTTATAGGTCTTTGCAGTTACAAATACCTCTCCCTCTTTCAGTGCTGTAATAACTGCTTTTCCGTTATCACTTTTCAATTCTATAATATCATCCTTATCTACGAAATAGCTGTAGCTTCCTCCTGTACCCTCCTGAAAAATGACATTAAGACTTTCAGACTCACCTACACCTAAATCAAGATATTTTTTATCAAAGCTTATAATTTCAGGCGCATCCTTTACACTGATATTGCATGAAGCGGATCTCCCGTTATAAAGCCTTACAGTTAACCTGGTCTTTCCGGATCCGACAGCAATAAATTCTCCCTTTTCACTGCTGTGTGAAAGCTTTACAATATCATTATTTCCGGATGTAAAAGTTATTTTGCCGCTTGCGGTATTTTCCGGCAGTATTTCTTTTATGGATATCTTTTCGCCTACAGCAACAGAAATATCATCCTTATCGAGCTTTACTTTTTTCGGTTCATTTCTGATCTCTATATTATATATATCCTGAGTACTGTCGGTATAAGCAATAATATCTGCATTTCCTATTTTTTTTGTTTTAATAATCCCATTCTTATCAACGGATACAATATCCGGATCTGTTACAACAAAAAGAGCAGATCTATCTATATTAAGCTTATATCTTTCTCCCATTCCGATTACAAGCTTTCTTTGAGTCTTCTTTATATTCTCAGCCGCAAATACTGACAAATTTTCATCATACTTACCTTCAATGATAATATTATCAGAACAGATTGCAGATGCAATAATACCTGCTGTAATAGCTGATGCAGTTAATTTAATCATACCCTTCTTTTTCATAATGCTCCCCCCTTACAAAAATCCATATAGTACATTCATAATATAATTTTACACTTACATCAATAACTTGTCAATTATTGTTTCACATGAAACATTTTATCTTTGATCCGCAGTAAACATTTGATCAGAATTTTTATAAATATTCTTATTATATTATTATACACAAAACATTTATTTAAACAATTATTAAAGCAATTGAAGGATACTTAAATAATTCATAACTGCTATTTATTATCTCATATAATAATTTTAAAAAAATATACTATAAGGAAAAAAATTCAGCTTTACATTGAACAAAAAAAGTGGTAAAATCTATATAGGGAATCAGCAGTTTTTAGGGTCTGTAATTAATCTGCTGATAAGTACTTTTTTAAATGAAAGGAAGAAATGTATATGGAAATAAATT
>DEHG01000084.1:4899-9621 GCA_002351795.1 Ruminococcaceae bacterium UBA2806
AATAAATTTTAATAAAGATGATATTATCACTACATCATTAGAAAATAATACTAACGAATTACCAATGGTATCATTTCCGTCTTCAAACGATTGAAAAATACAAACAGAGGGGCATCGCAATGATAGCCCCTCTGTTTTTCTTTATAATTATTTACCTACACAGAAATGAGAGAAAACCTGATCTACAACTGCATCAGTAACCCTTTCACCAGTAAGTTCAAGCAGACTGTTTACGGCATCTTCAATAACAATAGTAACAGCATCAAATGTCATACCGATATCAAGTGCAGACAAAGCCTCCTGAATGCTTTCAAGAGCTGATTGTGCATCATTATACTGTCTTTCATTTGCAAGAATACCCTGAGCAGGATCAAGCTGAGATGTACCTGCTATTTCTTCAACAGCCTTTTCAAGTTCGGATGTATCCTTATCATTTTTAGCTGATATGAATATAACATGTTTTACCTTTGCTTTTATATATTCACTGTCAATTTTAGCATCTAAATCTGTCTTATTGATTATAGCAATTGCCGGCGCATCTTCAAGTAGATCAATAAGTTCCCTGTCCTCTCCTGTAAGATCTGACGAGGAATCAAAAACTGCAAATATGAGTCCCGCTGAAAGCAGTCTTTCCTTTGCTTTCTGAACACCAATGCTTTCTACAATATCATCAGTATTTCTCAGTCCGGCAGTATCTGACAGGCGAAGCGGTACATTTCCGAGCATAACGGTTTCTTCGATAATATCACGGGTTGTCCCCGGAATATCAGTAACTATAGAACGCTCACATCCTGCCAAAAGATTCATAAGAGTAGACTTTCCTACATTAGGCCGTCCTGCTATGACCGTATCAACGCCCTCCCTCATTACCTTTCCTGCATCATAGGTTGACAGTAACTTAGTCAGCTCTTTTCTGCATTTTTCAAGACCGTTTCTGAGTTGATCCTCGTCAATTTCAGGAATTTCTTCTTCGGGGTAATCAGCCCATGCTGCTAAATGTGCAGCAAGCTCCAGCAGATCGCTGCGGACTGTATCTATTCGTTTTCTGAGACTTCCCTCCATAGTATACATTGCCGCCCTTGCAGACTGAGATCCTGATGCAGATATTATATCCATAACAGACTCCGCTTCCGTAAGTCCCATTTTACCGTTAAGAAAAGCTCTTTTTGTAAATTCTCCCCCCTGCGCCGGTTTTGCACCATGAGAAAGAACAGCACGAAGTACTCTTCTTGTAACATACATTCCGCCGTGACAGGATAATTCCACTACATCCTCTCCTGTATAGCTGTGAGGTGCTCTGAATACAAGTGCAACAGCTTCATCTATGATCTCCCCGTTATCAATAATCTTTCCGAATGAAGCGGTATATCCCTTCATTTCGGTTATTTTTTTTCCTGATACAGATACAAAAATATTTTCGGCAGTTTTAAGCGCACCTTCTCCGGAAATCCTGATAACACCCATACCGCCTATGCCATTAGGCGTAGAAATTGCAGCTATTGTATTTTCCATAATTTAAATTCCTCCGTATGCTGTATTGCAAAAATGCACCTCGCAAATGAGGTGCATTTGTTATTATTTCTTTATTTCAATTTTACCGTAAAGTGATGTGTCGGGACGCTCGTTTATGCTTCTTCTTACGCTTTCGGAAGCACTGTCATTTTCAAAGCTGCTGAACATACTGTCCTGCGGATGGGATTCACCATCGCTGTACTGTCTGCGCTGATAGCCTGTCGAACGGGGTTTGCGATTATATGAGCCGTCCTTATTGAAATTACTGCTTCTCTTTCCTCTGTAACCGCCTCTGTCCCTGTTATTTGATTTGTATTCGGGATCGGGACCAATAACAACATGGCGCTGGAGATTTTCTCCCTCACTCCATGAAGCAGCGCCTCTTACCTTTTGAACAGCCGTATGGATAATTCTTCTCTCATATGGGTTCATAGGTTCAAGAGATGTCTTCATGCCTGTCTTTACAGCCTTGAAAGCAAGCTTTCTGCCAAGAATTTCAAGAGTCTTTTCTCTCTTTTCACGGTAATTGCCGATATTGATGGATATTCTGTAATATTCGTTGTCAACATGATTTGCAACAAGACCGGTAAGATACTGGAGAGCGTCAAGAGTTTCTCCTCTGTGACCGATAATAAATCCGATATCTTCACCCTCGATATTAATAACAGCGCCGCCTTCTACTTCTTCTGCGTCAATACTGTAATCCTTTATACCAAGATGATCAAGTATATCAGAAAGATAACTTTTTGCTGATTCAAGGGGAGTCAGTTCTATATAAGCTCTTATAATTGCAGGCTTTCCTCCGAAGAAAAGCTTTTTCTTTTCGGGCTGCTGAATTACCTCTATCTGAACATTTTCTGATTTCAACTGTATTTTTGCCTGCTGCTCAGCCTCTTCCAATGTTTCCGCTGTTATTTTTATTTCTTTTACCATTTCAAATTACCTCCTGTTATCTTTTCCTTCCCAGATAACTGCTTTTATCGTTTGTTTTTGCGGATTTTTTAGACTTGTTATTTTTCTTGCCGTTATTATTGCTTTTATTATCTGCATTTAAATTTACATCAACAGCAGCTTCCATTCCAGCGTCAAACTCAGGCGCTTCAATAAATTCTATTTCAGCCTCCTGCTGCTTTCTGAGAACAATTCTCTGAGCCTCAGCCTTAGCTTCCATAATGCTCGGACTGTAGAATTTACTCATTATGAGCGACTGTACAAAACCTAAAATATTTGATACTACCCAATAAAAGCCTACAGCGCCCGGAACACTGTATGCGATCCATGCAGTAAACAAAGGCATAAGAACAACCATAAGAATCATGCAGCCCTGCATTTTTGTTCCGTTGATGATCTGCATTATTATCATGCTTCCGACTGATGTCAGAAAACATAAAACAGGAATGAGCCACAGCATTGATTCCCATGAGCTTTGATTAGGCGTAGCTAAAAGATCCAGACCGCAGAAATCAAATCCCTGACTGAATTCTTTTATACTGTCAGCATCAGTGCTGTTAAATATCGGTTTTCCGTCAACCTTGAGAAAATCCTGTAAGGATGAAAAATATTTTACTATACTAATCTCACCGTATCTGCCGTTGATAGTCGTACCGATACCAGGCAGAGTATTAAGACTTGCAAGAGCGCTGCTTACCTTATCAGAAGCAATATGCAAAGTATTTGTAAGAGGATTAATGACCGAATAATAAATGCCGAACAGAACAAGCATCGGTGCCAGCATAGGCATACAGCCTGCTGTCGGACTTACATTCTCCTTTTCCATAAGCTTCTTTATTTCTTCATTAGCCTTGTTACGGTCATTTTTATACTTATCCATTATTTCCTTTTGCTTTTGCTGCATACGGGCATTTGCCGCCATGGATTTCTGCTGCTTGACAGAAAAAGGAAATAATAAAGCCTTTATAACAATAGTAAATAAAATTATAGCAATACCATAATTTTTAGTAAGGTAAAAAGCCGACCATAGAATGTAGCCGAAAATACCTCCTATAAAATTAAAAACAACTTCCATTAAATAAAATCATTCCCTTCACCTTTTACCCGAAATACAGCAGGAAGATAAGAGCTTAATTTTTTTTATCAATATTATATTCAATACGCTTAACTTTTCGTTCGGGTACAGGATCATACCCTCCTGCCGAAAAAGGATTACAACGAAGAATTCTCCATATAGTCAGAACCGAACCCTTAAAAGCTCCGAACCTCTCAATTGCCTGAATACCATAGGTGGAACAGGTCGGGTAGTATTTGCAGCAAGGAGGAGTCTTTGAAGAAATATGTTTTTTATAAAAACATATAAGCCAAATAAGCGGGCGCTTCATTGTAAAACACCCGCTTCTTTAAGCTCTTTTTTCATAGCTCGCAGAATATCATTGCTGCTGACAAAGGGCGTCTTTCCTCTGGCAACGAAAACCAGATCTACCCCCTGCCTTACATCATCCGCAATCATACGATAAGCTTCTCTGATAATTCTGCGGGATCTGTTGCGCAAAACGGCTTTACCGATTTTTTTACTTGTAGTGATACCAATTCTTGTACATCTGCATCTGTTTTTCAAAACATATGTTACAAGAACAGCAGAAGTATAGCTTCGTCCCTTAGAATAGAGTCTGCGAAAATCATTATTTCTTTTTAAAGTGATTATTTCACTCAATATGATCTACCATTCCTTCTGCACCAGAGCAATATTATAGCCGAATGCGCCTATCAAGGAAAAAGACAATCAATAAGAAAGTCTCTTTCTACCCTTTGCTCTGCGGCGAGCCAATACCTTACGACCGTTAGCAGTAGCCATTCTCTTTCTGAAGCCATGCTCCTTCTTTCTGTGGAGCTTCTTGGGCTGATATGTTCTCAGCACGAAAATTCCTCCTTTCAAAGCTGATACAAAACCTATCCCGAAATGCATCAGGATATAACCTTGCACCGTAAAATTATAAACTATTAATGCCGGTTCTGTCAATAATTATTTCAAATTTTCTTTCTATAATTACAACTTTTTTTCCATATGACAATATAATGTCAGTTTTTCCTGAATAAAACCACATAAATTACCAATGCTATAAAATGTCATGCAGTTTATTACATCAAATAAAATCCCTGTGACAAAAAAATGATAAGGTATAATTTTCTTCCTCTGATACAGACCATATATTTCCAATATCTGCAATGTGGTAATTATAACCCAAAAAATAGGTA
>DEHG01000029.1:0-3572 GCA_002351795.1 Ruminococcaceae bacterium UBA2806
ATATCCATACATCAGAGGACGAGGAGTCTGTAACAGAAGAAAAATTTAATACCGCCCTGAATACAACAGTTGAATACTGCGCCCACAAAAAATCAGCATATGATGATTCAACTGATACAGGTAAATGGATATTCGATGCCTCAAGAAAGCAGGGAGACTCAAAGGTTACTGATACGACCACAGGTTATGAAGTGGTACTTGTTGATAAGCCGCTGTACAGAGATGAAACCGCTACAAGGGCTGTCCGTCATATTCTGATCACAGCAGACAGTGTTGTAAGCGCAGGCAAGGCAACAGATGCATCTTCGGTAACAGATGATCAGGTTAAGGAATATGCACTTGAAATCTATAATGACTGGAAAAGCAAGGATACAACTGAGGAAAGGTTTGCCGAGCTTGCAAATCAGTACAGCAAAGATCCCGGTTCAAATACGAAAGGAGGAATTTATGAGAATGTAACTGAGGGACAGATGGTACCGGCATTTAATGACTGGCTGTTCGATAAGGGACGCAAGCAGGGCGATTCAGGCATTGTAAAGACTGATTATGGTTATCATATAATGTATTATGTCGGTTCAGGTCTTAAAGGCTGGCAGATCAAGATGGACAGCAAGATCAGGGATGACAGACTCAGTGCAGATTTTGAAACGTTCAAGAATAAACATAAAATAGACTATAATGATAGTGTTATAAATAAGGTAGAGCTGGAAAAGACAGAGGAAAGCAGCGGCGAATCAAGTGCTGCAAATCTTGCCAACCAGTAACAGAACGACAAACGGACACGGCTGTAAGGCTGTGTCCGTTAATGCAAGATAGAAATAAAAACCGAAAGGAGACAGAAAAATGTATGAACAGTTGAAAAACGTGATCGAGGGCAGCAATAACATTGTATTTTTCGGTGGTGCGGGAGTATCTACTGAAAGCGGTATCCCCGATTTCCGGAGCGTGGACGGGCTTTATAATCAAAAATATAAATTCCCGCCCGAAACGATCCTTAGTCATAGCTTTTTTATGACAAGGCCGCAGGATTTCTATGACTTTTACCGTGATAAGATGATATGCCTTGACGCAAAGCCGAATAAGGCGCATATTGCCCTTGCAAAGCTTGAACAGCAGGGCAAGCTTAAAGCAGTCGTTACGCAGAACATTGACGGTCTGCATCAGTCTGCGGGAAGTAAGAAGGTCTATGAGCTTCACGGCTCGGTGCTTAGGAATTACTGTATGAAATGTCATAAGTTTTACGATATTTCAATAATAACCGAAACAACAGGAATACCAAAATGTAAATGCGGCGGTATCATAAAGCCCGATGTTGTTCTCTATGAGGAGGGGCTTGATGATAAGACAGTAACGGGCGCAGTTAAAGCGATTGCAAAGGCGGATGTTCTTATAATCGGCGGTACCTCGCTTAATGTTTATCCTGCTGCCGGATTTCTGAATTATTTTAACGGCAGCAAGATAGTTCTTCTTAACAAGGGCGCAACTTCATATGACAGTCATGCCGATATCGTTATCCGTGACCCGATCGGTCAGGTACTTGGAAGTGTAGTCGAAATATAAAATATATAATATAAAAAAGCTAAGAAATGTCAGATTTCCATTGAAATTCCGTTGAATTTAGTATATAATTATTATATATTTGCTTTCGTTTGTATATAGTTTGAAATATAGACGAGAGTATAAAAGTTCGAGGAGGAAAGAAATATGGGAGATATGATGCAGGCATTTATTTTGCTGCTTGCAGGTTTTCTTGTGGTGTTTACCGTTCTTGTCTTGCTTATAGTTATTGTAACGCTTTACAGCAAGATCATCCGTCTTACTCAGGATGCAGGAAAGAAAAGAAAAGAGCTTACTCATGAAGAAGCCGTTGAGACTTCTGAGCCTAAGCGTGAACTTCGTTCTTTGACCCGTGCTGACATCGAAGAAGAGGATGACGAGATACCGGGAGAGATAATTGCAGTCATTGCTGCTGCGGTAGATGCAGTTTACGGTGAAAAACCGCATAAGATACGGTCTGTAAAGAGAGAACGTCCTGCCCGTTCAGCCTGGTCGAGAGCCGGCGCAATGCAGAACACAAGACCGTTCTGAACACAAGAGGAAAGGAAGTAAACAAATGGAAATTTTGACACAGCTATGGCAGATATTCTGCCATCTGTTTGAAGAATCGGGCTTCGGCAAGCTGTCATGGGAAAACTATGTTATGGTCGGCATATCGTTCATCCTCATGTACCTTGCAATAAAAAAGCAATTCGAGCCGCTTCTTCTTCTGCCGATCGCTTTTGGTATGTGTCTTGTCAATCTGTTCCCCGGAATAATGGGACTGCCCTCGACAGAGATGCTGACCGAAGCTGAAATGGTTGCAAGGCATCTTGATCCGTCCACCTATACCACCACTGTATATAACGGTGTGACATATTACAATCATGTCGAATACGGCGGACTGTTCTACTATCTGTATCAGGGAGTAAAGCTCGGCATTTACCCGCCGCTTATATTCCTTGGCATAGGCTGTATGACAGACTTTGGCCCGCTTATTGCTAATCCTAAGAGCTTTATTCTCGGTGCTGCTGCACAGATAGGTATTTTCCTTACATTCATTATTGCTACTGCCCTCGGTATCTTTACTCCGAATCAGGCGGCATCAATTGCAATAATCGGCGGCGCAGACGGCCCTACTGCTATTTTTGTAACCACAAAGCTTGCGCCTGAGCTTTTAGGGCCTATCGCAGTTGCGGCATATTCATATATGGCGCTCGTGCCGATAATACAGCCGCCTATCATGAGACTGCTTACAACAAAGAAGGAAAGAAGTATTGTTATGGGTCAGCTTCGTCCCGTATCAAAGCTTGAAAGAATTCTTTTCCCGATCATTGTTGTTGTTCTTGTAGCTCTCCTGCTTCCGGATGCAGCTCCGCTTGTTGGTATGCTTATGCTTGGCAACCTCTTCAAGGAAAGCGGCGTTGTTGACAGAATAAACAAGACTGCACAGAACGAGCTTATGAATATCATTACGATTTTCCTCGGTGTTACAGTTGGTGCAACTGCTACAGGCAAGGTTTTCCTTACCATACAGACAGCGGGCATAATTGCGCTTGGTCTGTTTGCATTCTGTCTTGCAACAGCCTGCGGTGTTCTTTTCGGAAAGCTTATGTGTTTCTTTACTCACGGAAAGGTCAATCCGCTTATCGGTTCAGCCGGTGTTTCCGCAGTTCCGATGGCTGCGAGAATATCCCAGAAGGTCGGTCAGGAAGAAAATCCGGGCAACTTCCTTCTCATGCACGCTATGGGACCGAATGTTGCCGGCGTTATCGGTTCAGCAGTTGCCGCCGGTGTTCTCCTCAGCGTTATCAAGCCGGGCTGATATTAACAACTTTAAAACAATAAAAAGTCCTTTCGCTCTTCAAATCTCTGAGGAACGAAAGGACTTAATTATATCGTATAATATTTAGACGGAAGTTTGAGCGGAGCTTATCATGATTATAATTATGGTGCTGGTGTTTAAGTAGTTTTTTAGATAATAAGTATATCGGGAAACAGCCTGTCTATTTTTTTAGGGCATCTCTAAAAACTTG
>DEHG01000029.1:3661-5962 GCA_002351795.1 Ruminococcaceae bacterium UBA2806
CCATTGTTGATTGTATGGAAAGGTTTTTAGAGGCTGCCTTTACTTTATCAAAGCGCAGACAGCATCGCCCATTTCGGTCGTTGTGACTTTCTTTGTACCCTCGGTGTAGATATCGGGGGTTCTTGTTGTTTTCAGCACCTCTGCAACAGCAGCTTCAATCGCATCAGCAGCCTTTGCTTCATCGAGAGAGTAACGCAGCATCATTGCAACGGAAAGAATGGTTGCAAGCGGATTTGCAATGCCCTGACCGGCAATATCAGGTGCGCTGCCGTGGATAGGCTCATACATTCCAAGCTTTGTGCTGTTAAGGCTTGCGGAGGCTAACATACCGATGGATCCGCTTATCATGGAAGCTTCATCGGAAAGAATGTCACCGAAAATGTTTGAGGTTACGATAACATCGAACTGCTTCGGATTTCTTACAAGCTGCATAGCGCAGTTGTCAACATAAAGATGATTAAGCTCGACTTCGGGATATTCCTTTGAAAGCTCAATCATTGTCTTTCTCCAGAGTCTTGAGGAATCAAGAACATTTGCCTTGTCAACGCTTGTAAGCTTCTTGTTTCTTTTCATTGCCATATCAAAAGCAACTCTTCCGATACGTTCAATTTCCTTTACATTGTATTTTTCAGTATCATAAGCAGCTTCAACGCCGTCCTCTTCAAAGCTTCCTCTTTTGCCGAAATAGATGCCGCCCGTAAGCTCTCTTACGATCATGATATCCATTGCGTCACCGATGATATCGGCACGAAGGGGAGAGGACTCTCTCAGCGGTTCAAAGATAACTGCGGGACGAAGGTTTGCAAAAAGTCCGAGTGCGCCCCTGATGCCTAAAAGACCGGCTTCGGGACGGTTATTGCCGGGCTGTGTATCCCATTTGGGGCCGCCTACTGCGCCGAGAAGAACGCTGTCGCTTGCCTTGCAGGCGTTAATTGTTTCCTGCGGGAGCGGCACGCCAGTTGCGTCAATAGCGCAGCCGCCTAAAAGAGCTTCCTTGTATGTTACGGTAAAACCGTATTTTTCTGCTGTAACATCAAGTACCTTTACTGCCTCGTTTACTATCTCAGGACCGATACCGTCACCCTTGAGAAGTGTAATGTTATAATTTTTCATGTCTTTTTACTCCTTTGAAAAATAAATATTTAATCAGCCGATAAGAGTGCTGTTATTTCCGGCTGTATATTAAACTGAATATACCGCATTATTCAAAAAGCGGTGTGGAGAAATATCTTTCGGCTGTATCCGGAAGAATTGTTACAACAGTTTTTCCCTCGCCTAATTTCTCTGCAAGCTTCAGAGCGGCGGCAACATTTGTTCCGCTTGAGATACCGCACATTATGCCTTCCATTGATGCAAGCTGCTTTGCCGTATTGATAGCATCCTCATCGGTCACGATATGTATATGGTCATATATCTGAGTGTTGAGGATAGAAGGAATAATGCCGTCGCCGATACCCATTTGCAGATGAGTGCCGATAGTACCGCCTGCAAGGATAGCGGCGTGTTCGGGTTCGACCGCCCATATCTCCATATCCGGGTATTGCTTTTTAAGAGTTTCGCCGATACCTGTTATTGTACCGCCTGTTCCTATGCCAGAGCAGAAGCCGTCAATTTTTCCCGCTGTCTGCTCCAGTATTTCAAGCGCTGTGTAGTATTTATGAGCATTTGTATTGTTTTCGTTTTCAAACTGCTGGGGAACAAAAACCCTGCTGTCATTTGCTTCCATTTCCAGAGCCGTATCAAGGCATTTCTGTATGCATTTGCCGATATCGCCGTCATCGTGTATAAGGATCACCTCAGCGCCGTAATGCTGTACAAGCTTTCTGCGTTCCTCGCTTACCGAATCGGGCATGATAATAATGGTTTTATAGCCTCTTACAGCTCCTACAAGTGCAAGACCGATGCCTTGATTTCCGCTTGTCGGTTCAACTATTATTGTATCGGGGGTAATTTTTCCTTCCTTTTCGGCATGGCGTATCATATTGTATGCAGTTCTTGTCTTTATTGAGCCTCCTACATTGAGTCCTTCAAATTTAACAAGTATTTCCGCATTACCCGGTTTATTCATCCTGTTAAGGCGAATTATCGGAGTATGTCCCATCGCTTCAAGAATATTGTTGTAAATCATCTTTTTTCTCAATTCCTTTTATAAATTTTTCTTTAAGATTTCCTGTTTTAAATTCATTCCGCAAAGTTTCTCAGCAGTTCAGATATTTCTTTTTCGGAGCGTCCATCCAAAAGCCACTGATTTTTCAGTTCTTCGATCAGCTGCAGCTTACCTTTTGCAAGACCGATAGCCTC
>DEHG01000029.1:6002-14026 GCA_002351795.1 Ruminococcaceae bacterium UBA2806
ATAGCCTCTCCTTTTGCAAGACCCATTTTTTCACCCTCACGCCGTGCGTATCCAAGTGCAGAAGCTTCATCATGAAGTCGTTTTTCACGGTAGAATGCCTGGGCTTTAAGCTGTTCATCAGCGTTCAGTTCTCTTAATTTAACGATAGTCTGTTTTACTTCGGGAATAGTAGTCTGATCCTGAATATCCATAAGATCACCCTCCGTTTCTGCATTAATAAGATTCAGCCAGTCTTCCATTCGTTTTTTATTCTGTTTTTTGCTTAGCTTTTTAAGTTCAAAAAAATGTATCGCAAGCTTATCGGAAAGAACGATATGCCTGTCCTTTTCCATGACCTGAAAATGGGAATGATATTCATTGCAGTTGAAAATATTGAAATTAACGATATTTATGCAAATTGTCTGCTTTAATTCGTCATATTCATCTCCGGAAGAAAGCTCCTCGGAAAATATTTTAGACCAATAAAACAATGTTCTGTCATTATAGTAAGGCTCAGAGTTGACCTGTATTTCGATATTGACGATAGAATCATTTATCTTCATTTTAAGATCAAGTCTGCTGAATTTCAGATCAATAAATGCAGGAACCAATTCAACATTATCAATCAGTATTTTTTGTATGCTTTTAGGCGGAAGCTCAAGAAGATCCTCTAAAAATGTTTTTATAATATCTTCGTTCCTGACATCACCAAAAATACGCTTGAATATAATGTCAAGTTTTAGTTTCAGTATTTTTTCATCTCTGTTCATATAATCCCGGCTTTACTTTTTTAGTACATTATATCATATTTAAAGATAAAATACAATACATCCATATTACAGAAAATCCCTCCTCTCCCGAAAATAAGGGGAGAGGAAGGGAACTATTATCCTATTTTTTCAAATCTCGGAACCTGCTTGCCGTCAACATCGACATATTGATAGAAAATCGAAACAGGTCTTGACCAGATTCGCCCGTCGCTTCCTGCCTCCTTGTAGATAACAAATTCCTCAGAGGTTTCCGTATCTTTGGCAATGCATATAAATTCATATATGCCGCCCTTGAAATGACGGTACAAGCCTTTTTCGCCTATTTCGGGAAGCGGCCTGATCTCGTTTTCTTCTGTGCTTTGTCCTGCGTCAGTATCAGTTTCTATAGTACCGCTGTCAGGGTATTCGGGGGCATCTCCGCCTGTCAGTACAAGAACTCTCGTTCCGTGAGCAGGAATGGTGATATTCGCATAACAGCCGTTTACATCATAAACTGTCTTTCCGTCAAATACGTCATACAGTTTTACGCCGCCGTCTGTATTGAACCCGAGGTCAAAATCATTTGCTGAAAGGTTTACTGCAATATAAACTGTTTCATCCTCAAATTTGCGCTTGAAAACAAGCTGTTCATTCCTTATGACCTTGTTTTCAAAGCTTCCGTATTTAAGAGCCTTGTATTTTCTGCGTACTGCACCTAAACGGCAGACATGACGGTAAAGCTCGTTATCCTCGATATCGCTTACATCAACACAGGGACGAAGCGGGTAATCATGGTCGGTATTGTTTTTCTGTCCTTTGATGCCCCATTCACTTCCGTAATAGACAGAGGGAACTCCGGGCATGAAATACAGCAGTGTATAGCAGTTTTTAACGTTTTCAAATTCTTTTACTGTGCTTGCAACACGGTTCACATCATGATTGTCAACAAAATTATAGGTGTAAATGTTGTGATAAATACCGCCGTTTGCAAACTGTCTGTTGAGCGAATGAGCTATTTCAAAGTAATTGTGATCGTTGTGCGATGAATAAATGCCCTTATAGCATTCATAGTTTGTGCAGGAATCAAGCAGATCGGGATTTGCAAGTCTTGCATAATCTCCATGGATTATTTCTCCCATGAGCCAGAACTGCGGATCTCTGTCCTTGCAGAAGTGCTTGAGATCCCTCAGGAAATCCTGATCCATGCAGTATGCAACATCAAGACGCAGACCGTCGATGCCGAATTTATCCATCCACATTGCAACAGCGTCAAAGATATGCTTCTTGACATCAGGGTGGCGCAGATTCAGCTTTACAAGGTCATAGTTGCCTTCCCAGCCCTCATACCAGAAGGGATCGCCCCAGGGACTGCTCCCGCCGAAGTTCACGTTCTGAAACCATGAACAATACGGTGAACCCTGCTTTTTCTCCTGAATATCCTTGAATGCCCAGAAGCCTCTGCCGACATGATTGAAAACGCCGTCAAGAACGACCTTTATGCCGTTTTCATGAAGAGCCTGACAGACCTTGGCAAAGCTTTCATTGTCACCGAGACGATTATCAATGTTGTAATAATCGTTTGTATCGTATCCGTGAGTGGTGGACATAAACACAGGACCAAAATAAACGGCGTTTACATTCATCTCTTTAAGGTGGGGGATAAAGTCGATAATCTTATCGAGACGGTGTACAAGATTGCCGTCATTGATCCTCGGAGCACCGCAGAAACCAAGCGGATAGATATGATAGAATACAGATTCGTTTACCCAATACATAATAATCTTCCTTTCTCCTTTTATACACTGATAATTGTGCAGAACCGTATTATTCCCTGTACGGATATACACAGATTATAAAGAACAATAGTCTTATTTATTGAACTTTTAAATTATAGCATACTTCACTAAGAAATGCAATGGTTTTTACTGTTTTTTGTTGAAAATAACACTTTTGTTATTATTATGGATATAATATGGCAGTAAATTGTTATGAATACTGTTTCAGAAAAAATCACCTCTGTGCAGTGAATACACAGAGGTGAAAGTGATCAGATTTTTGCTTTGAATGTTGAGAGAACGTCCTTACAGAAGTCTTTGCTTGCCTGATATCTTGTTGATGCCTTCTGATTTGAACCGTCAAACCTTACGTCTGTCGGATAGATAACAATGATTATATATTTTGCTGTATCATAAAGTACATCTTTTTTGGGATAGTTGGATTCCTTATAATCAGCATGGTTTATACATTGAATAGTATAGACCCAGCCGTTTCCGGTATGCTTTGTTTTATCAAGATCATAGTTGTACTTATCATACAGTGTAATACTGTCATCTCTTTTTTCAAAGAATATTTCCGTATCAGTAGGCAAAGGCATATTGATCGAGAAATAATCTGTTTCGAGTAACTTGGTCTTTTCCTCATTTCCGCCGGATTTTGAAGTTTCTTCCTTTGAGGATTCTTCAGCCTTGGAGGATTCCTCTTTTGAAGATTCTTCCTTCTTTGATTCTTCTTTCTTTGATTCTTCCTTGCTTGTTTCAGAGGTCTGCTTGGAAGTGCCGAAATCTGTCACGCTCTTGTAATCGTTAAGGTTGGCGGTAATTACCTTAGCTTCAAGCTCATTGTAGCTCTTGTAGCCCTTAAAGTAGCTTGATGATCTTTCGGGTGAAACAGATTCGTAAGGTCTGTTTATATCATTGAGATCTAATTCATATGTACCGTCGCTGAGCTTAGCAATATCATTGAACTTGCAATAAGTCCAGTAGGTATATGAGATAGTCTTCTTGTCATAATCCTTTGTTTCAACAGTTGCTTCATATATAAGATAGAACATATGGTTGCGTTCGCTTCCGTATGTACCCTTGTCAGCCTTGCCCTCCTTGAGGTTGAGAAGGATAATTCCCTTATAATCAAGCTTAGTGATCTTTTCGTTTTCGCCTGTGATCTCGGACTTGATAATATCCTCGCCCTCATTCTTCATTGTTGTAAGGGTTTCCTCGGGGATTTCCTTGGTATCAGTTACATATTCGGGAAGTGTGCTGACTGTATATACTTTCTTGTCAGAGCTTGGCTTCTTTGAATATTCAGACTTGCAGTATTCTTCAAGATCCTTTCCATAGGGAGCCGTTACTTTTACTGTAATCTTATCTCCGTTTTTGATACCCTCTTTTTTATCAAGAGTATAATTGAGATAGTAGCTTCCGTTTTTCTTGATTTCTGCTTTACCGTTTGGTGAGTAGCCGGAATATTCAATTTCGATATCGCTGAACGGGTCAAAGGATTCCATATCTCCGAGACCGTTTACTTTAAAGTCTTTTCCTGTTGTTGAAGGAACAGAACCGATATTGTCAACACAGTATTTTGCAAGGTTGTCGCCGTATGGTGCGGTAACTGTTACATGGATGGTATCGCCGTTTTTAAGGCCTGATGTTTTGCTGAATTTATAATTGAGCTGATAGTTGCTGCTTTCGATCTCAGGTACGCCGTTTCCGTCATAGCCTATGTATTTGATCGAGAGACCTTCAAACGGGTCGAAGGTGCCTACAGTTTTCAGGTCTGCAACTGTTAATTCTGTTTCGGAATCATCCAGGTCAACCTTAATAGCAGTCTGGAGTGCTTCCTTTGTTGACTGTCCGATATTCCATTTAAGCTTTACGACATCTCCGTTAGAAAGACCTGATGTTTTGCTGAAGCTTATATCATATTTTACATTGCTAATTATTCTTTCGCAAGGATCGGTCGTCAGATCCCATGAATAGCTGATCGGGTTTGCGGCCGGATTATTGTATTTCAGCTTTCCGCCCCAGTCTGCACGGAATTTATCGGAGTTAAATGAATAGTCAAGCTCGCCGTAACCGTTATAGCCTGTGTAATTGACTTCTACATAATCTGCAAGCCTGATCTTTGGAGTCAAATTTGCAACTATTACAATTATGACGATAATAACGACAAGTGCAGCGGCAGCAGCACCGATAATTGTAAGAGTCTTTTTATTCATAGGCTTTTTAACAGCAGCACCGGCTGCAGCGGGAACAACGGGAGCAGCAGGAACAGATGATGCAGGAGAACTTGCGGGAGCAGGTGACGGAGCAGCTGAGGGAGCAGAGGGAGCGGCAGGAGTTTCACCGATCTTGTTTCCGCATTTAGGACAGAACTTTGCGCCCGGATTAAGTATATTTCCGCAGGAACATTTAAGTACGTCCGGCTTCGGGGCTTCCTCTGTTTTAGCAGCCGGCTTTTCACCGACTTTGTTTCCGCATTTCGGACAGAATTTTGCACCAGGATTAAGCTTGTTTCCGCAGCTGCAGATCAATGAATCGGCAGGTGCAGGAGCAGAGGTGTTTTCAGGTACCTCATTTTTGTTCTCTTCTTTTTTCGGTTCCGGTTTTGGTTCTTCTTTTTTCGGTTCGGGCTTTGGTTCTTCTTTTTTCGGTTCCGGTTTTGGCTCGGCTTTTGTCGGTACAGGAATCGGTGCAGGTGCAGGCGTCGGAATCGGAGCGGGTGCAGGAGCTGCGACCGGCATGGATGCTTTTGCGGATGTATCGGAAGACTGAATTTTTTTGCCGCATACATTGCAGAACTTCATGCCCGGTTTAAGCTTGTTTCCGCAGGTGCAGGTAAGGTCTTTTTCCTGTGCGGCAGTTTCGTCTTTTGGTGCATTGCTGCTTTGAACCATAAAAGTACCGCATGAGGGGCAGAATTTTACCCCGTCATTCAGCAAATTGCCGCATTTTTCACATTTCTTTTGTGGCGGAGTCACAGTTTCGGTTTTTTTGCCGCATGATGGGCAAAACTTTACGCCGTCTTTGACTTCGGAACCACAGTGCTTACAAATCACAATAATTCCTCCTTCGTTATTGATTAATTAGGGAAATGCTGAATAAAAAGGTTTTTGAAGCTTTGAAGTAAGAAAAAATCGGCTATATGCTGAGCTTCGTGTCTTGCCATTCAGCCCGGTCGGTGTTTATGGCGGATATCCGCACTCTTACACTCCAAACGTCAATTATTCATCAGCAATTCCTCAGGCGATCGTAAAACTATAAAAAAGCATTTATGTACAGAAAAATTTGCTTTGTTAATTCAGAAACAGGTCTGTTCCGCCATTTCCGTATTACGATCAGCTGTATTGATAATATTATGATTCAGATATACTGATAACTATTACCATAACACTATTATAAAGGTTAAAAAATGATTAGTCAACAGAAAATGAATAAATATAGAATAAAAGCTCATTTTGTGTTTAAAAATGTAAAATATGAAAAATATAAAATAATAAATCAAGTAAAATGATGGACTGTAAGCCTGATCCGGATTTATATCTGATTGCAAAAATATTAACGGAAAAGTATTGACAAGGAATGATAAATATTGTATAATGTAAAAGCTGTGTAAAGCGTTTGGCTTTACAGAACGTTTCGGGAGGCGGTATTATGGCAAAGGATATGAGGGTATCTTATCTTCTGGACTTTTACGGCGACCTGCTGACCGATAAGCAGCGTGATTCACTTGATTATTATTATAATGAAGATCTGTCCCTTGGCGAGATAGGGGAAAACCTTGGCATTTCAAGGCAGGGTGTAAGGGATAATATCAAAAGAGCGGAGGCTGTCCTTTTTGAAATGGAGGAAAAGCTGGGGCTTGCGGCAAGGTTTTCGCAGATAAATGAAAGACTTGACAGCATTAAACATAATATTGATATTATCGACAGCCGGAATATGAGAACATATCGTTCAAATGATATAAATGAAAGCATAAAGGTCATATTAAAGGATCTTGACAGACTGAAAAAACTGATTACATAAAGGAGTGAACATAGTGGCATTTGAAGGACTATCCGAAAAGCTGAGCAATGCATTCAGAAAGCTCAGAAGTAAGGGCAAGCTGACAGAAGATGATGTAAAGGCCGCTATGAAGGAAGTGCGTATGGCGCTTCTTGAAGCGGATGTAAACTATAAAGTAGCAAAAAGCTTTACCGCAAAGGTGACTGAAAGGGCAGTCGGTTCTGATGTAATGGAAAGCCTGACTCCCGGTCAGATGGTCATTAAGATCGTTAATGAGGAGCTTACAGCTCTTATGGGCTCGGAGGAAACAAAGATCAAATTTGCGTCAAAGCCGCCTACAATAATTATGATGTGCGGTCTTCAGGGTTCAGGTAAAACCACCCACAGCGCAAAGCTCGGCAAAATGTTCAAAAAGCAGGGACACCGTCCTTTGCTTGTTGCCTGCGACGTATACCGTCCCGCAGCTATTGAACAGCTGAAAGTTGTCGGCTCACAGGCAGGAGTGCCTGTTTTTGAAATGGGACAGGGTGATCCTGTCGATATTTCAAAGAAGGCTATTTCCCATGCAAAGGATTACGGTCATGATATCGTTATCATAGATACGGCAGGTCGTCTGCATATTGATGAAAAGCTTATGAATGAGCTGAAGAATATCAAGGCTGAGGTCAATCCGTCAGAAATTCTCCTTGTTGTTGACTCAATGACAGGTCAGGACGCTGTTAATGTTGCAAAATCCTTTGATGAGCTTCTTGACATTTCAGGCGTTATACTTACAAAGCTTGACGGCGATACCCGAGGCGGTGCTGCGCTTTCAGTAAAGGCTGTAACAGGCAAGCCGATCAAATTTGCAGGTATCGGCGAAAAGCTTGATGATCTTGAGGTATTTCACCCTGACAGAATGGCGTCCCGTATACTTGGAATGGGCGATGTGCTGACGCTTATCGAGGATGCAGAAAACAAGCTGGATCAGAAAAAAGCTATGGATATGGCTAAAAAGTTCCAGCAGAATAAATTTGATATGAACGATCTCTATGAGCAGCTTGAGCAGATCAAGAAAATGGGCAGCGTTAAGAATATCCTTTCCAAGATACCCGGAATAGGCGATCAGGTAAAGGATATGGATTTTGACGACAGGCAGCTTGACAGAGTAGGCGCTATGATCTCCTCAATGACAATAAAGGAAAGAGAAGATCCCTCGATCATCAATCCTTCACGCAAGCGCAGGATCGCTGCCGGAAGCGGTATGAAGGTCGAAGACGTTAACCGTCTTATGAAGCAGTATGATCAGATGAAAAAGTTCATGAAATCAATGAACTCAAGAGGCAAGGACGGCAAGAGAAAGAGACTGCCGGGACTTGGAGGAATGCCGTTCGGAGGAATGGGCGGCATGGGCGGATTCAAAAGATGATCCGCAGATAAAATGCTTTCATCCGGCGTTGCCGGTGAAATATAAAGATTATTAAAAAATGCAATTATTTTTGGAGGTAAGAAAAATGGCAGTAAAGATCAGACTTCG
>DEHG01000029.1:14224-19230 GCA_002351795.1 Ruminococcaceae bacterium UBA2806
TGGATCGCTAACGGCGCACAGCCCACAGACACTGTAAAGGCACTTCTCAAGAAGAACGGTATCATTGAGTAATATTATTCCTCGGAGGAAAAAATGAAAGAACTACTTATTGCAATTGTAACAGGACTTGTTGAAAATCCTGACGAGATTACAGTAAACGCTGATGAAGCAAATGAAGAAGGCGTTGTTGTTTATCATCTTCATGTTTCCGAGGATGATATGGGCAGAGTTATAGGCAGACAGGGCAGGATCGCAAAGGCTATCCGCACAGTTATGAGAGCTGCTGCTGCAAGAAATGATGAAAAGATCCAGGTAGAGATCGAGTGATCCCGCCGGAATCACGGAGAATCGGTTTTTCGGTTCTCCTTTTTTCAATTTAAGCATATAGGAGAAAGACATGAAAAAGGAATATCTTGAAGCCGGAAAGATCGTCGGGGTTCATGGTCTGAAGGGAGAGGTAAAGATCGACCCCTGGTGTGACGGGCCTGAATTTCTCAGCAGATTCAAAAGATTGTTTGATAAAAACGAAAATGAAATAAAAATAGAACGTGCAAGAGTACAGAAAAACATTGTGATCGTTAAATTCAGGGGCATTGATACCCCGGAGGATGCAGAGAAAATGCGTGGCTGTGTCATATACATATACAGAAAGGATGTACGTCTGCCGGAGGGTGTGTATTTTGTTCAGGATCTTATCGGTCTTGAAGCAGTCGATATTGACAGCAAGGAAAGCTATGGAAGGATCACCGATGTATTCCAGACCGGCGCAAATGACGTATATCAGATCACAAAGGACGGAAAGGATCACCTTATCCCAAAGATACCTGACGTTGTGCCTGAGATAGACCTCGATAATGGCATAGTATATATTAATACAAAGATCATAGGCGGGTTGTTTGAAGATGAGAATTGATATAATTACCCTTTTTCCGGAAATGTGCGAGGCTGTAATGAGTGAAAGCATAATAGGCAGGGCACGGAAAAAGGGCGCAATTGAAGTGGAATGTCACCAACTGCGTGATTATGCCTTTGATAAGCATAAAAGGGTCGATGATACCACATATGGCGGCGGTATGGGAATGTTGATGAAGGCGGAGCCGATTGCGCTTTGCTTTGAGGCAATATGCGAAAAGCTTGGCACCCGTCCGCATTTCATATATATGTCGCCAAAGGGAAGGACGCTTACCCAGAGCCGCCTCAGAGAGCTGTCACAGATCGAAAATATCTGTATTCTCTGCGGACATTATGAAGGGGTCGATCAGCGTCTTATTGATGAATTTATAGATGAGGAAATATCAATAGGGGATTATGTACTGACAGGCGGAGAGCTTCCTGCGCTTGTTTTTGCTGACAGCGTAAGCCGTCTTGTTCCGGGGGTTTTATCCGATGATATATGCTTTTCCGAGGAAAGCCATTTTGACGGACTGCTTGAATACCCGCAGTATACGAAGCCGGCTGTATGGAGAGGGATAGAGGTCCCTGAGGTGCTTCTCAGCGGTCATCATGAAAATATAGAAAAATGGCGCAGGGAACAGTCTCTTGAGGAAACAAGGAAAAAAAGACCGGATCTTCTTGAAAAGCCGTAATTGTGTCATTTTTATAATACAAGTGCTCAAAGTTTGCCTGTTTTGTCAAAATGTAACTATTGTGTTAATTCTGAGCTGAATTATGCAATGCTTTCCGGCAGAAAAAATAGTCGTAAATTGACAGATCATGACACAATAAGTCAATAAAATGCCTTTCCGGAACTGATATTTACAAAAAATTAATTATTTATCTGTTTGTTGGACATAATAACGACAAACTTTTGAATTTGTCTATAGCCAATATAAACGAAATTCAACAGCATTATTGATATCAAATTTGTTAAAGTGCTGATTTTCGAACGATAATACCCAATATAGGCAATAAGTGGAATAAATACCATGAATAATTATGCAAGAATAATGTATAATTATTCAAAAATTTAAAAATTTAAATTTTTAATAGTGACAAAACTCTAAAATCTTTCAACTTTTTAGTTATACTGTACAAAAAAACAGGGCTGAATAATGTTTTAAATCGTATAAAATCAAAAAAATGCAGTAAAACTGTTGACCATATTCAAAATTGTGCTATAATTACAAGTAGCTAAACAGCATATGATTGATATATGATTAGCTGCAGTTATATGTTTTGGGGTATACTTTTATTAAGGAGGATTTAGCTATGTATGTTAAGGAAGTAATGGTTCAGAATCAGGTTGGTCTTCATGCTCGTCCTGCAACATTTTTCATTCAGAAGGCAAATGAGTTCAAGTCATCCATCTGGGTTGAGAAGGAAGAGAGAAGAGTAAATGCAAAGAGCCTCTTAGGCGTTCTTTCACTTGGAATCGTAGGCGGAACAAACATCAAGGTTATCGCTGACGGTGCTGATGAAGAAGCTGCTGTTGAAAGCCTTATCAAGCTTGTACAGTCCGGCTTTGCTGAATAATTCAGTTCGGTTTATTATTAAGATACAAGGGTGTGTTATTTATGGTAATGCATCCTTGTTTTTTTATTAGATTGACAGGCGGATCATTTTATGGATATAAATGAATTAAGATATAAAGCAATGCACCTGCCGCTCAAGCCGGGTGTATATATAATGAAAAACAGCCGTGATGAAATAATCTATATCGGCAAGGCAAAGGCGCTTAAAAACAGGGTAAGTCAGTATTTCGGTTCGGACAGGAATCATCCCGAAAAGGTCAGGCAGATGGTTGCTAATGTTGACCATTTTGATTATATTATCTGCGGCGGCGAATTTGAAGCCCTTGTTCTCGAATGCAGCCTTATAAAGCAGCATAAGCCAAAATACAATATTCTTTTAAAGGATGATAAGGGCTACAGCTATATACGGATATCTGATGAAAAGTGGCGCAGGATAAGCTTTGTAATGCAGCAGGCGGACGACGGCGCTAAATATCTCGGGCCTTATATGAGCGCATGGTATGCCAGAAATGCCGTTGACGAAGCCTTGAAGATATTCAGACTGCCATCATGCACGAAGGTATTTCCCCGTGATATCGGAAAGGGAAGACCATGCCTGAACTATTTTATAAAGCAGTGCAGCGCCCCATGTGCAGGAAAAATATCACTTGAGGATTATAATGAAAGCGTTGACAGTGCGATCTGCTTTCTGAATACGGGCGACAGCGAAAGCATAAAGCTGATGACTGAAAAAATGAATGAGGCTGCCGAAAATCTTGAATTTGAGCTGGCTGCAAGACTGCGGGACAGGATAAGTGCAGTCAGGCGCATAACGGAAAGGCAGGTCGTTGTCGAAGCAAATGTCAAGGAGCAGGACGCTATAGCTGTTATGACAGAAAAAGGCGACGCCTGTTTTGCGGTCATACGTTTCCGTGACGGGCGACTTTTTGATAAAGAGGATTTTCTGATAAGATCGGTAGGTGAAGACCCGGATCTGTCTGCAATGAGGGCGGAATTCATACAGCAGTATTATTCTATCCGTGAGCGCATACCCCCTGCGATATCACTTGACGGCGAGGCTGAGGATATGGAGCTGCTTTCACAGTGGCTTACGGAAAAATGCGGTCATTCTGTGCAGTTCAGGATACCGCAGAAGGGGGATAATATGCGCATCGTCCGTATGAGCCGTGAAAACGCCGCCGAGCGTCTTGCACAGAGTCATGGCCATTTAGGACATGAGCTTACTGCGCTGGATGAGCTGGCAAAGCTTCTGGGGCTGAAAAAGGCGCCTCAGTGGATAGAATCATACGATATATCACATCAATCTGGTGCAGATAATGTTGCTGGTATGGTCGTATTCAAGGACGGAAGGCCATATAAAAAATCCTACCGCAGATTTGAGATAAAGGGCTTTACAGGGCAGGACGATTACGGCTCGATGAGCGAGGTAATGGAAAGGCGCATCAAGGAATACTATAAAAATCCAGACAGCGGGCTTGGTTTCGGTCAGCTGCCTGATCTTATTCTGCTTGACGGCGGCAAGGGTCAGGTATCGGCAGTACGTCCTGTTCTTGAAAAATACGGACTTGACATACCGCTTTTCGGCATGGTCAAGGACAATCATCACCGTACAAGAGCAATTACCGATGAGGGCAGGGAGATAGCGATACAGTCAAAAAGAAGTGCATTTACACTTGTATCTTCAATTCAGGATGAGGTTCATCGTTTTGCTATAGGTTATCACCGTCAGAAGCACAGCAGCCGCACATTTTCATCGTCGCTTACGGAAATAGAAGGAATAGGTCCGACGAGGGCAAAGGCGCTGCTTTCCACATTCAAGTCGATTAAGCGAATCAAGGAAGCGGAGATAGAGGAGCTTATGAAGGTAAAGGGGATTACTCTTCCGGCAGCCAGGTCGGTTTATAATTATTTTCATGAGGAAAAAGAAGATGAGTGACAGGAATTCGCAAGGGGTAATACATTGCACTCTTGCCTTTCATTGTTAAGGAGAGGTCGAAGAGGTCATCTGCTAAAGTTCTCTATATAGTATTTTTTTAATAAAAAAGCCCTAAAGGGGTTTTATAGAGTGTCACGACTGTCACTCTTCATTCCGAAACACTGATTAAAGCTATAGTGGTGACAGTCGTGACAAGCGTTACATAAAGTTCTCTATATAGTATTTTTTTATAAAAAAAGCCCTAAAGGGGGTTTTATATATAGAGGGACACGACCGGCACATTTTTATATTTCTGCATCTTCTTCCAATAGTTTTATACCCATAAGAACTTTGGATTTACTCGTTCTCCTTCTGCGGATACCACGCAGTTCCAAAGCATTATAAAACTCCGAAGTGCTCCTTATAAACTCACCCGTTCTCGAACAGTATGAGCGATAGGCAAGGTAAACATCACCCGATTTTTCCTCAAGCCCTGTACCCAGTTCACAGCAAGCATCAAGAAAATGGGACATCCAGTCATTATCCTGTTTGTACTTGTCGATAGCATCCTGCACCACTTTTGGATTTCTGATTTTGAAGTTATTATCAATAGCTTTCTT
>DEHG01000029.1:19312-20242 GCA_002351795.1 Ruminococcaceae bacterium UBA2806
AACGGAATAACGATAAGCCTTCTCCAGATACCGTCATCCATTGCACCCACCTTTGGCAGATGATTTGTATACAACACGAGGGTATGACTGGGTTTGAAGGAAAACGGATCTTTATACTTCTTCTCTGCGAAAATCTCATCTGTTGAGCAAAGCTGCTTTACCGTTGATGTATTAAGACGCATTCCTTCTTCAAGCTCCGCTGCAATAAGCAGTCGCTTTCCTTTCGCTTCGGCAAGCTCCGGTTTTACATTACGCTTGCAGCCGATTGTCAGCGTATCCGCCGAGATGTTGCCGCTGTACGAACCAAGTGCTCCTGCGATAGAATTCCAGAAGGTGGATTTACCGTTGCTGCCGACACCATACGAAATAATCAATTCTTCAAGATAAACATTGCCGATCGCACACAGTCCGGCTATCTGCTGAACATAATCTATAAGCTCAGGATCCTTTTCAAAAATACGGTCAAGAGTATCGAGCCACTCCTTTTTACCATCATCTGAGGGTGCAAACGCTGTCATTTTCGTGATAAAGTCAGCGGCATTATGCTCCTGTCTGCCGTCAAGACCCTGTCGGAGATCGTATGTACCATCAGGCGTATTCAGCAACATACCGTCAGCGTCAAGATCAGTCGGCTTCATTTCGAGCATGGGTTTTGCCGCCTGCATTGCCGATACGATATATTTCATGTCACGGCGTTTCATTACAAAAGCCTTATAAGATACAGCGGAAACATAGTCCTTGTAAAGATTCATCTGTTCATCGTTAAAGTTCGCTACAGCCTTTTTGCCGCCGGAAAGGAGTGTTTCTTCAGATACACCGGCACTTATCAATGCCTGTATGGCATTCTGAACTGCGTCCTTTGCATCCTCAAGCTGCAAATCAAGAAATTCCTCCACAGCACCAACGGCTCTCTGCTTTGATTCCACCCAA
>DEHG01000066.1:0-404 GCA_002351795.1 Ruminococcaceae bacterium UBA2806
GTTTCCTTCCATAAGCCCTTTGCTCTCATACTTGCAACATATTCATCATTTATCTCTTTATTCGGAATATAGGCTGTTTTTTTATCTGATCTGTAACCTAAATAACCTAAATGAATAAGCAGAGTCAGAATATCATCCTTGTTTGCAAACGTTACCATATCATTTGAGAAAGTCCTGGTATCGACAGGCTGTTCCTGACCGGCAAGCAGTTTCTCTATCGTTTCATGCAAGCCGTCAAAATTCATGGCGATATATTTTGCAAGGGCTTCGTATGTTTCTGTCTGTGTCCAATAATTTGAAAAAGATTTCTTCTCTATCGCAGCAAGAACAGACCGTGGACAGTAAAGCTCTGTTCCGTTAAGCTCATATCCGTCATACCACGCTTTCATACTCTCATAATCAAC
>DEHG01000066.1:648-4055 GCA_002351795.1 Ruminococcaceae bacterium UBA2806
CAATCCCATTCATCTATCAGAAAGATGAACGGTTCGTACTCTGTCACAGTTTTATTATTTTTTTCAACTGTATTTTTCTTTGTGCTTTCATAGATCCTTTTCAGGTTATAGACTAAGCCAAGTCTCGGATACAGCTTTACATCCGGAAAACAGTCTTCAAAATCTATCATCAGGCTCTCAGTCAGAACTGAGATCATTTCCTCCACGCTTTTACTCGTACTCAGGAAATCCTGCATATTTAGATAGATTACATTGTACCTGTTAAGATGCTCCTCATAGGCTTTATCACCGGATATTTCAAGGTTATCAAATAGCTCACGACTGTCACAGCCCTTGCTATAATAAGCTGAAAGCATACCTAAATTGAGCGACTTACCAAATCTTCTCGGACGGCTGACACAGATATACTTCTGCTGTGTTTTTATCCTTTGATTGACCACAGATATAAGACCTGATTTATCAACATATATTTTCGAATTCAACGATTCTTCAAAACCTGCATTTCCGGGATTGACAAAGATACCCATTTCCCACACCTCCTGAAAGCTTCTGTATATATTATAAACTATCCATTAGCACAGTTCAAGATGGAATGTGCCATTATCAAAGCAATCTCTCCTCCTTAAGTCTCCCGGCAAGAGATGGATTTATTATGCGAATTGCAGATGCTTCCGAGAAATTCTCACACAGCGGGCTCAGACTTCCGTACCAGACTATACGGTTATCAATTACTGTAAAACGACAATAAGCCCTGTCTGTCCTTATCAATGACACTTTCTCCGGAAACTCAAAGGAAACATTTTCCTCTGATGAACATATCAATGTCAGTGAAGCCTCATCCGGTACTAAAGAATATACCCGCCGGAACTGCCGTTCTTTTATCTGAGGGGAGCATATAGTAATGCTTTTAACAGCAGCGCCGATATTGCTGTCGTATTTTTTGACATAGTTTTTCGTGTCATATATCAGATCTGCATCCTCGTTTTCTGATCCGCTTATATAATACCCGAGCTCAGAATAGCCTCTTAGTCTCTTATGATACATCCGTTCAAGCATTGGCACAAACAGATCGACATAATCATATATCTTTATTTCCTTTTTTCCCTCAAAGCTCCGATGTAATCTTCCGGCGTACTGCGATAATCTTCCCTTTCACGATATAGGCATAGCAAGAAAAAGTGTATCAAGTCTCGGTTCATCAAAGCCTTCACCCACATATTTTCCTATCGCAACAATAACAATACTTTCATCCTGCGGCACAGCTTTCAGAGCTTCTAATTTCATCCGCTTTTCCTTTGCCTTATCCTGTCCGATAAGAAGAAACAGATTCCTGCATTTTTCCGAAAGCTGTTTGAAAATAAAGTCCGCGTGCTCCGTCCTTTCAGTCAGGATCAGAATATTTCTGCCCTTTTCGTATTCCGAAAGGATATCCGCTAAGATATGATCGTTTCTTTCCTTATCAGCGCAAAGCCTTGAACATAGTTCTGTATAGTCAAGACCGGATTCTGCTGTGCGGAATTCAGTAAACCTCGGAACGACCTTTCTCGGAATATCACTGTTTATCGCCTGAGTAAGCGCATCCGCCTTGTATCTTATCGGTCCGCACTGCATAAAAATGATCGGCTGATGCCCGTCCTGACGTATAGCTGTCGCGGTCAGACCGTAAACATATTCTGCACTTACGAAACGAAGTATCTTTTCAAAGCTGAATGCAGAAACATGGTGACATTCATCGACTATTACCATTCCGTAATCACGAACAAATTCTTTGACTTCATCGCCGCTGACTACAGATTGCATGATAGCTATATCAATAATTCCATTAAGTGTGTTTTTTCCTGCGCCAAGCTTTCCTATGTGCGAAAGCTTTTTCCTTCGTCCTCTCTTTTTCGGTTCCTCCGGCAAAGCATCCTCAAATGTCAAAAATTCGGACAGCGATTTTTCCCATTGTTCTAAAAGCGCAGAGGAATGAACAAGAATAAGCGTGCTGACCTTTCTCTGAGCTATGATATATGCTGCCGTTACCGTCTTTCCGAATGCAGTTGTCGCGGATAGAACACCAATATCATTCATTAACATAGCATTTGCTGCTGCGGTCTTAGCGTACCTTTAAAGCTTACACGGATTTCATTTCCGCATGACCTTTCATCATGAGTTTCATACTCTACGCCTGCCGCTTCAAGTATTCCGACAAGCTCATCCTCACATCCCCTCGGAAGGCAGATATACTGTTCAGTTTCGTCAGAGCAGTCTATTATCCTCGGCTTATTATAGATTGGAAGACGCATAGCCTGAGTTTTATAAAAATCGGGATTTCTGAAAGCCGCAAGCCGTTTCATCTTATTAAGGGCTTTTTCTGATATTCCCTCCTTACGGACATACAGCATATTTGCTTTTGTAATAGTAACCCTTGTCGGAAAATCTGAAGCTGAAACATCCGGCTGCATTTGTACCTGCCAGGGCTTTTCTTCCTCTATAGCAAGATCACCAAGCTCACTTGCTCCGCCAAGCTCACTGATAAAGTTTTGCAGCTGCTCAGGAGTTATTTTTTTGACCTCAAAAAGATACTTCCACTGATCATCAATAACATTGAAACTATCATCAACAAAGCTGCTGTTGTCAGATTTTCTTGCTTTGCCCTGCAAAGGCAATGCAATAAGATTACCAAAGCCGCCCCTTGGCATTATATCCTGATTCGGGAACATCCTGTCATAGGAATCAAATTTCAGCTCATGGCGCAGCTCCATAGACCTTGTAAGGATACTGCTGCCAAGCTTTCTTGCATCCTTTACGCTGACGGCTTCGGAGAAAAACAGCCATAAATGAGCGCCGTTTCCTGAACGAGAACGCTCAATGCTGCATGGTATACCATATTTTTTGCAGGTATCACGAACTATCCTGACATCCTCCTGCCAATGCTCATCATCAAAATCAATAGCTAAAAAGATCGTCATATCTCCCTGCATCAGCGGATACACTCCGATCACATCACGGCAGAATTCATCATCCCCCTTGAGATGGCGGAAAATATCCCTGTCGGATATATGTGCAAAAGCTGAATTCGGACACTGTGAGCATTTATACTTTTTCTTATCACAAACCCCATACTGCCATTCATTATGACATACAGGCACATAACCGCTTTTCCCTGTTTTGGTATTATAAAAACGCCTTGCAAATACATCTCTTCTCCCTATGAAAAGCGACTTGAACAATTCTATTTTTTGCTGCGGAGATACATATTTATTGAAGTTATGAGCTTCCGGTCCTATCATTTCGTTCTGTCCGGATCCTTCATGCTGTATGTTTTTTGCTTGTTTTTCTTTTTCTATGAGTTCTGTCCACTCTGCTTTGCTGCAAAACCAAAAAGAGCCGCACTCATCCTCTGAACCGCATCCCGTCAAGAG
>DEHG01000035.1 GCA_002351795.1 Ruminococcaceae bacterium UBA2806
GCATCTGCAAACGGCTTTATGCTTTCAGGCTCGCTTGCAGCTTCTTCCACAGCTTCCTGAACTGGCTCAGTGACAGTGTTTATAGTGTCCTCTGCTTTTGTTTCTACAGATTCCGGTTCTGAAACTGTAGATTTCTCAGCAATTTCAGATACAACAATCTCCTCTGCTGTTTCAGCGATTTTACTTTCAGATTCTGCTGCGGCAATTACCTTCTCTTCCGCCGTTTTCTGTACAGGCTTGTTTATCGGATTCTTTCTTGGGTTCTTTTGATTTTTACCCTTTTTATTGTTCTTTTTTGACTTACCCATTCTGCACCTCCGAATATTCTATCTTCCGGATCATTCAATCCTGATAATGATATTTAAAATCAGATACTGTAACGATTAGTTTTTTCACATTGGTTACAGTTCCAATAAAATTTCATTTTATATTATACAATAGAATATTCATTTTGTAAATAAAAATCATGCAATTATTTTATTTTTCTTGTATTATTTTGAAAAATATTGTATAATACATACAGGTGATAAATTATGAAAGAATCTATCCATTCTGGTCACAGAAAAAGAGTCAGGGAAAAATTCCTGACAAATGAGTTTGAACAGTTCAATGACCATGAAATAATTGAAATGCTCCTCTTTTATGCAATACCTCTGAAAGATACTAATCCCCTGGCTCACGAATTGCTGAATAAATTCGGTTCTCTTTCATCCTTACTTGATTCGCCTGCTGATGAACTGAAAAAAGCAGGGCTTTCTGAAAGAGCTGCGGGCTATCTCAATTTTCTTCCTAAAATCTGTCAGTTCTATCTTCTTGACAAAAACTACGCTTATCAAAAGAAATACAGTGAAAGTGATCTGCAGAATAAGATCCTGAATTACTGTCTTGAATATTCTGATACCAGATTTATACTCATTCTGTTTGATGCTTTAAGCTCAGAGCTGTTTTTCGGTTCGATCTCTTTCAATAATAATTCCGAACTTATAAATATTACTAACAAGCTTGCTGTTAAGTATAACGCTTCCAGTGTGGCTTTCTGTACAATAATGGAAAACGGAGTCGCTTATCCTTCAAAAGAGGATGTCGGAGTTGTTTCTGTACTTGTTAAAAATATGAATGATGTCGGGATAAAGCTGCGGGAATGGTATATCATTTCTGATACAGAAATAGAAAGAATGTCAGAAACAAATGAATTCACATCTTTTTTCAGAGGAGATCTCAGCAATGACAGCAAATAACAATGAAACAGTAGAAATGCGCTCTAACTCTATAAAACTTCTGACTGAGCTATTATCATATACGACTAAGCCGGACAATGCCGCAATACTTGCAAACAAGCTTATTAATGCCTGCGGTTCATTGTCGGCAGTAATTGAGGCACCGTATAGTCTGCTGATCGAATTCGGTCTCAGTTCAAATCAGGCTGTACTTATCAGGATGATTCCTCCGCTGTCAAGAAAATATCTTGACAATAAATACTATTCCTGCGGTAATAAAAAAATCATGGATTCCAAAAGCAAGATCATTACCGCCTTCCTCGGTATGACAACTGAACGGGTTATTATTATACTTAAAGATAAAAAGGATACCGAATTGTATTTTGGTACTCTGAGCAGCGGTTCCCTGAATGTTTCCGAAGTCTATATCAAAAGAGTTATGGAGCTTGCTTTGAGATATAATGCCCACAGTGCAGTAATTGCACATAATCATCCGAGCGGTATACCCTACCCTTCCGAACGGGATGTTGAATCTACTATCAAGATAAAAAACGTTCTGAAGGCAGTCGATGTTGTCCTTGAAAACCATATAATCGTCGCCGGTACAAAAGCTTTTTCTATGGCGGAAAGCGAAGAATTTTATGAAATTTTTATATAACATATTATTAATGGATCAGTGCGGAAATCACACTGATCCATTTTTTTCATTCCGTATTATTTAAAAGATTTCTGCATGCGATGAATATTCCTGCCGATACTATCATATTCCAGATAAAAAGCGGACCTCCAAGCAATGTAGTCGCTATATATCCGTAGCTGCCGGACAGATTCGATAATACCACAAGACCTATTACAACGCCCGGAAGCAGGGTCAGTACTATCATTGACATATAAAACGTTATAAAAATACCGCCGGTGCTGTCTATTCCGACAAGTCTCTGGGCAAGAACATTTGCCGCTATATACAGAGTTCCGAAGCTTCCGTATGTAAGCGCCGCAACAATTATATCGACAGGATGCCCCCCAGCAACAAAAGCAAGCAAACCGAATGTTATTATCCCATCGGTAAAGGGTTTTATTATCCCTGTTGCCGCTGCCATTACAAGTTTCTTTACTGCGCCGTCAGGTATCAGATAGATATAGGGCTTTGTAAGCTCCTTTACCCAGTCGCCCGATGCGCTGAAGAAAAACTGGACATATACCAGTATTATCATTGCCGCAAGATAAATGATCGTTGGTTCTATATCTGACTTTGCCTGCTTTATACCAAAGCCTATGACAAATGCAACAAACAAAAGAACAAATGTATTGATATTAAAGAACATAAAGCGTGAACGCCTGCTGCCCTCAAGAATATGCTTATAAAAGATCGAGGATGCGCCGCTGCCTTTTTTGATGCCTCGTTTCCGGAGCTTTATCTCCTTGTTTCCCATCATGACCTTATCCGAGAATTTGCCTTCACGGACAGCTTCCCTGAATTCCTGATAGCTTTCCGCCTGTGAAAGAACATCCTCGTAAAAATCAAGCTTTGTGATCTTTAATACAATAATACCTGAAATTCCTGCTAAAAATGTGAGTATACCAAATATTATTATTCTCGGCACATCGTACTGCATTATCCCAAAGACCAGTCCGTGCATCCAGCCGATAAAGGGTATGTATTCAAGGATCGGAAGGGATATAGCCGCAAATATGTTTTCAACGCTTATACCGCATACAAATGAATATATTATTACAGTGCCCAAAGCAAAAAACGCCATTGCGTAAATAATATACTTCATTATCTTTGCTCTTATCGGATGTGTACTTGCAAGGCAGAATATCAACAGTGTGACAAGCTGGACCATTATAAGCATAAGGGCAATGCCAAGTATAAGCACAAGTGCCTGTGAAGCAGTTACCCGGAACATTTTTATTATCATACCGCCGTATGCGGCAAAGGTAACAACAAGTACAAGCATTGACGCAAGCTGTCTGCCAACGCCGTAGATCAGTATTCTTTTTGGCGATATAGGCGCAACAAAAAGGTTATTTACATCACTCAGCGAAAAAAAGCTTGTTCCCGAGCTTAATCCCTTTAACATGATGGGTATACTGATAAAAAACAATACCGCAAGATATGCGCCTGAAAGCAGTCTCGGATCACTGAATACCTCTGAATTTCCGAGGTCGTCTCCGGCTGTATAGCCTTTTACAGCTCCGTAAAGCATACTTACCGCTACAAATGCGTACAAGAGAAATTTCAGCGGATGCCTTATCGTATCAATGATCTCGTTTTTTACAGTCTTTCGGAGCAGATAAAGAATGGAATTCATTTTTCATCAGCTCCTGACTTATTTTTCTCTGTAATATTAAAGAACAGCTCTTCTAAGTTCTCGCCGCTTTCTTCAACGAACTTTCTTGTTCGTTCAGCTTCTATCTTCCCGTTCATCATGATAAAAACTCTGTCCCAGATATCCTCAACGCTTTCAAGCATATGTGTGGAAATAATGATGGTAGTTCCTTTTGCCTTCATTTCATTCAGCATTGCCTTTAACTCTTTTATTGCATGAGGATCAAGACCAACTAAGGGTTCATCAAAAAGCACGACCTTCGGATCAATAAGCATGGCGCAGCAAATACTTATCTTCTGCTGCATACCCTTTGAAAGCTCCTTTCCGAGCTTATCCCGCTTATCTGTAAGTTCAAAGCGTGTCATCAGCTCTTTGGCACGTTCTTCCCAGTTCTCAAGCTTATATGCACGGGAAATGAATTCCATATGCTCCCAGACTGTCAGAAGCTCAAAGGGCGCAGGTATCTCTGGAACATAACCGAGTATTTTTTTTGCCTCTATGCTTTTATTATTATGCCCGCATATTTCTATTTCACCGTCAAACCGGAGAAGTCCTGCTATGCATTTTATTGCAGTTGACTTTCCCGCACCATTCGGTCCTGCAATAACTGCCGTCTCTCCGTCGTTTACAAGAAAGCTGAGATTATCATTTGCAACGAAGCGATGATATTTTTTTGTCAGATGAGAAACATTAAGCATTTTTACACCTCTTTTTCAAACAAAAAACAAACGCTTATCATGCCAGAGACTTTAATTTCTCCATCTGATTTTTGGCTTCATTGAGAAGATCTGTATAATCTGTACTGACTCTTTTGCGAAGAAGCTCGGTCATTTCATTTATCGGTTTTGTTATAGGATCAAGTGAAAGGTTGCTGAGCATTCCTTTAAGCGCATGGGCTGCCTCAAAAGCCTTATCAAGATCGTCAGCATTGATGCTCTGTTCAAGCTCGTCAAGCTTTTTATCATTTAATATCGAGGAAACAAGCATAATATAAAAGCTCTCATTTCCCATGCAGCGTCCGACTCCATCTTCTGTATTTGCACCGAACTCCTTCAGTTTTTCAATTGTAAGCATAATTACATCTCCTAATATTTATTCAGCGTCCTGTGAACGCAGTATATCCTTTTCTATAAGACCTTCAAAATCTGCCGGAGGAACAGGCTTTGAAAAATAATATCCCTGTATTACATCACAGCCTGCCTCTTTCAGGAGCTTATACTGCTCCTCATACTCCACACCCTCGGCAATTACGGGAACGGACAGGAAATCGGCAATATCTATCATCAGCTTTATCATGCGGTGATCCTTTTCACTTGCACAGATATTTCTGACAAATGCCATATCAAGCTTCAATGCGTCTATAGGCATTGACGTCAGCATATTAAGTGAAGAATATCCCGAACTGAAATCGTCCATCTC
>DEHG01000022.1 GCA_002351795.1 Ruminococcaceae bacterium UBA2806
AGCTTTGTTATAATACCACAACCTCACTCAAATGTCAACACCTTTTTTCAATCTTTTTTCCCCTTCTACAAATTGTATTACCATTTTATTGTATTCCCTTATTTTTACTTTATTTGCTTAAATTATATTACTTTTTGTAGAATCTCGTCCCTGTTATTTTTACTCTGTTTATTGACGAATCCCTCTCTTTAGAATATAATAACTATTATATAAGGTATCCTTGATCCTTTACTCTTTACATTTATACAAAGGAGCTATATTATGAATAATGCATTTATGTTTATGCCGCAAATGAATCCGTTTGCCGACAATGCAAGATTTATCAAAAAATCTTTGTCAAAAAAAACTGTTCTGATCTGTATTGTTTCAATGTCAATTTTACTTGTAACAATGATTTTCGGTGCTGCCTGTTTTTTTAATCTGAATACTATTAAATCTGTGATCGAAACTCAGTCCGAGGAGGAGATCAATGTCATATTTTCCACATCTGAAGGATTATTTCAGATCCTTTGTTCAATTATAATGTTTTTGCCGTTTCTTGCTTTTATCATTTTATATGTCAGACTCAGATCAGATGAATTTGAACTGAGTGCCGCTCCATTTATTATACTCAGATTATTTCTTATTGTTACTGTAATTTCCTCTGTTTCGGGAGTTTTCAGTTTCATAACTTCTTTTGCTTCCTTAAGTAACGTTACATCCAAAATTAATATTCAGAAATTTTTTACCCCATTAATATTCAACACTATCCCTTCAATATTCGCTTTTGCCTGGTCACTCGTCGGACTCCTTTTCTGCAGCTCTGTAATTGCCACCATTCGGGGGAAAAAACTTGAAGCACGATTCGGAAAGGCCTATATGGTTTTGTCCCTTATCTATTCTATTATAATATTTGCCGTAACTATATATTATTATGCAGACGGTTTCAAGCACGGTCTTTTTGAATCAAACGGTCTTTCATCCGTCTCCGTCAAGTCAATAATAATGCAATCCATCCCAATAGCCTATGTAATGTTCGCATTATACCATATATGTTCTATAACCGTTGTACTTTCCACGGCACAGATCGCTAAACAATATATATATGCCGTATCCGCAGCCCTCAGATCGTTCCAGACCTCCGGCACTAATTTATTCATGAATTCAGACAGCAGCGCTGCCGACTTTTACACTCAGTCTTACACTGCCCCATCGGACGAATCTTCCGCACCTTCACCTGTTTCATCACAGCAGTTTGACAAAGTTTCAGAAGATGCATTTCAATCCGATACCACACCCTCTCCGGAAATTCAGCCCGAAGCCCTCAGCATACAGCCCCCCGCCGCAGAAGTTTCAGATCAGCCTTCCGCATTTTCTGTACAGAACAATACATATATATGTCAAAAATGCGGTAAGGAAAACAATATACAAAATAAATTTTGCTCTTCCTGCGGAAATAACCGTTTCGGCACTTGAATCAAGCTGATAAATCATGTATAATTGTAATGTTTTTAATTTAATTAACCGCATCTATTACAAGGAGGATATAATGAGAAAAATTATACTTTTAGTATTAGCAACTGTTATGACCGTTTCTCTTACAGGCTGTTTAGGCAGCGGAGGTCCCCAACTCCCCGGCGTCAGCACATCAGAAGGCAAGGATATTAAAAAGATCGATGCCTCAAAATACAATAATGATCTTGAAGGTCTTGGAAATTACCTTACCGACCTCAATTATCTGCCCTCTGAAATCACCTCAACAGAAATGATGTACGGTGTTATCGGCGCAAAAGCCGGTGAGAGATATAATTTTACCGTTGACAATTCTGTTGTATATGTTGAGCTGTACGAATATGATACGGATAAAATGGACAATAATGCAAAGCGTGTCACCGCTGAAGCAAAAAAAGACGGAGAGATAAAAGTTCTTTCCGAGGATGACAGTGCTGTTTTTCCGGCTACCCTTTCCGCAAACGGTAAATATCTTCTCATGTACAGTGACAATGCAACAAATGAGAGCAATGCCACAAGAAAAAAGAACTTTACCGATGCAGTAAAAAACTTTCATAAATAATAAAATTTTTTGTTATAAAATTTGAGATGTCGGTTGAAAAGGCTGACACAGGGTTTATATTTTTTAAAGATAACTATTTTTGTTAAGGAGGCGTCCCGATGGAAAAAAACGTTTGGTAACAAGAAGTGACTTTGACGGTCTGGTATGCGCCATGATACTCCGTGAACTGGATATCATCGAGGATATTAAATTCGTACACCCTAAGGATGTACAGGACGGCAAGATAGAGCTGTCCAAAAACGATATTACAACTAACCTGCCCTTTGATCCGAGAGTCGGTCTTGCATTTGACCACCACGAATCAGAGGTTGACAGACTTAAATCCATTGAAACCGGCAGTGAGCTGGTAATTGAGCCTGATGACCGCAGCGCAGCAAGGGTCGTATACAACTACTACGGCGGAAAGGAAAAGCTGCCGGGTATTACAGAAGAGCTTATGGCCGCTGTAGATAAGGGTGACAGCGCAGATTTCACTGTTGACGAAATTCTCAATCCAAAGGGCTGGGTATTGCTTCATTATCTTATGGATCCCCGTACAGGTCTTGGACGTTTCCGTCATTTCCGCATATCTAACTATGAGCTTATGATGCAGCTTATAGGCTTCTGCATGGATCATACTATTGATGAGATACTGGAGCTTCCCGATGTCAAGGAACGTGTTGATCTGTATTTTGCACAGACAGAGCTTTTCAAAGCTCAGCTTGAAAAACTCGCTCAGATACATGACAAGGTCATTGTCCTTGATCTGCGTAATGAAGAGGTCATTCATGCAGGCAACCGCTTTATGATTTATGCTATGTATCCCGATTGTCAGATATCCGTTCATGTAGCATGGGGTTTCAGAAAGCAGAATACCGCTGTCATGATCGGTAAATCTATAGTAAACAAGGTTTCCGAGGTCGATATAGGCGAGCTTTGTCTGCAATACGGCGGCGGCGGTCATAAAAATGCGGGAACGTGTCAGCTTGACAACGATAAAGTGGACGATGCACTGCCCGATATCATTGCAGCGCTCAACGGATGATAATACAAAAAACATGGTATACCGAGGGTTGACCAAAGCAGGTCTGCCCTCTTTTTTGCCCTTTACAATTCTTTCAATGAAAGAAAATAGTTTATAACATCCACAAAATACGGTCTTTATAACTCACCAGAAATCGCTTTTCATTTTCATAGTTCTTACAGATTTATACAAGAAAACCGACTCTCCTTTTTTTGGGAGAGCCGGTTTCATAGGGGTTATATTCCGCACTTGAACTGCGGTTGTCAAATTGGAAGTATTATTCATTTGCTGCATTGCTTTCCTGCTTGTAGCTGTCTAACTGCTCGTAAATATTATTGAACATAGTTGTTCTGTCCAATCCCAGCATTTTTTCCATGCCTTCAAAGAAACTTATATTTGTTTCTTTATCCGTTTCAACTACTGCGCCGTTAGGAAGAAGTGAATAGGCAGTGACAGTATTATCATCTATCCTGAATTTTCCGTCAGCTGTTCCGTCCTTTTCATCCTCTGTGAACAGCATTGTCTGTGTGCCTGCGTTATCTGTCATGTAAAGCCATTTCTCGCCGTCAACTTCCTTGAACTCGGCTACAGGTGACTTGTCTATATCTGTGTAAAGATTAAGTGTAGGATCCGGAATTGTTGATGCAAGGAAATAATCGTCATGGTCAACAAAGTAAAGAATATTGTTTTCCTTGTCGAAATCTCCGTATACCCATACTGTATATGCAGTATCGTTTACCTCACATTCCCAGAGACGTGTGCCTGTTCCGAAATCAACATATCTTGCCATTTTTTCTTCGCCGTTGAACATTATCTTGTCATACTCTATTCTTGATGCTGAAACCATGACGCTTCCTGCTGTTACAAGAATTGCTGCGGCCGCAACTGCACATATTACCTTTGTGATCTTTCCTTTTCTTGTCTTTTTAGCTTTTATATTCATAACCTTCTCCTTTAATTCTTCATCTGCTCTTACGTTTGCGAAAGTTTCTCTATAAATCGTTCCTATAGCTTTATCCTTATCAGTCATAATTATTCCTCCTCAAGAAGTACCTTCATTTTATCCCTTGCACGTTTAAGTCTTACCTGGACATTTGATTCCGAAATACTGAGTATCATTGCAATTTCTTTAACACTGTAGCCTTCATAATAATACAGATGTATGACCGCCCTGTAGTTTGCAGGAAGCTTATCAAGTATCTCCAGCAGCTCCGCATGACTTTCATCACGGTAACTCGGATCTGTTTCAAGCTCATCAAATGAGATCTTGTTCCTGTTCCAGAAGGATTTCCACATATTCTTACATTCATTCAGGCTTACCCTGATAAGCCAGCGTTTTATATGGGCATCGTCCCTGAAGTATGTATCTGATGCACTGATCAGTTTAACAAAAGCGTTTTGCACAGCATCCTCGGCATTTTCTTTATGCTTACAGCAGCAAAGAACGGTCCGGTAAACATCATCAAGGTACAGTTCGACAATGCGATGATATTCAGTCTGATCCATTCCGGCGGCCTCCTTTATCATATTCTTTAATTCATCGTTTCCTTTGAAAGACCTTTCGTATATATAACAACTGAGCAGAGTAAAATATTACACTTAAATAAAAAAATTTTAAAATTTTTTTACGGGCACTGAAATGACACCATCTGCCTGTACCGATAGATCATAGTGTAACAAAGCTTTTTTAGAAACGCCCGAAAAACTTGCATAATTGCTTGTTTTTAAAGATAATAAATGCTATAATCAGTATAAAAGTAACCCATAAAAAAAATCTGATTCTATGAAAAATTGACAAGGAGATGTTATCATGAAGAAAATCATTTCTGCCGCAGTATGCGCTTTAACCGTTCTGTCGTGCTTTTCCCTGTCCGCAGGAGCAACAAACGACAATGAGACAAAACTTCCGTTTACTCTTGAAACGCCTTCAAAGCTTTCCCTGTCTTATCTTGAAGGAGACGATTCACCTACAACAATGTCTTTAGCCTACTCCATGAATGACAGTATGTGCAAATGGATGAGCTACGCTGCCGATCCCACAACTCACGATGAAGCTATGGAAAAGCTTCTTAAAGAGTATAAGCTTGAGGATATCTATGTAAATATACAGATAGACTGGGCGATCGACGATCCTGAAAACGGCTGGCATTACACAAAATACTGGGACGGCGAGACTTTCAAAAACGACGACGGCAAAACCGAATGGGCAGGCTTCGGTCATGACAAAGAGTATCAGTCGCACGTCGGAGCATGGGATATTGTTGAAGCCGGAATTGATGCCCAATCCGTAAACAACATATGGGTAACACGAGGAATAACCGTTTATAACAACCCCGAATGGACGGAAGAAGAATATAAGGAAAATAATCAAGACTTTTTGGGAACAGATCTTATACCCGGACTTAAAGATCAGCTCAAGGAGGATCAGTATACCCTGATCGAAACTGACCCCGAATCTCATGAACAGATGATAAAGATAGATTATACAAAGCATACCGCATATGTCCGTGCCCGTTATGCCATAACCCTGTGTGACGCCGATGGGGGAAGGACTCCCGTATTCACCGAATGGTCGGAGGCAGCAGGCAGCGGAAAAGATGCACAGGAATTCAAGCCGCTGACAAAAGAGGAGCTTGCGCCCCCCGTCATTTCAGACCTCAGATATTATACGGAAGAATTCAACGGCTATCCTCAAATAGCATGTACGCTTGACGTTCCCAAGGAGATCATTGACAAGAAAACCGAAATTTCTGCCCACGGCGGTGAAATTCGTGTTGAATGGGAAGGAAGGATCCCCGAAGGAGAATGGGTAGGTTTACAGGGAGGCGTGGATGTCACCGCCGGCGAAAGCATTATTGCCCTGCAAAATTTAGGAGAATGGATAGTCGAACAGAATAAAATAAAAGGCGAAGGCGAACATCTTGTTCTTGAAAAAGATTCCCCTGTAGAGCTGCGTGCCCGCTACTGGTGCAGTCAGAAAACAGGCTACAACGGCGAAGAGATCGGTGAATTTTACTCTGATTATTCCAAGGTGCTTACCTTCGGTTCTCAGGAAATGAGTACAACCATTGAAGCCGCACCCTCCGAGGCTGAGGTTTCGGATGAAGACGGAACCGTATCAAAAGCAGAACCGGAAAAAGGCGAGGATGAAAAAGCAAAATGCAGCGTCTGCGGTATCTGCCCCGTTCAGCCGCTTGGAATATGCCTGTTCATATGGATCGCAACAATTGTTGTTATAATAGTAATTGTCATAGTTGTGACCGCCGTCAAAAAGAAGAAAAATAAAAAATAAAAAATAAAAATATTGACAAAAGAGGGAAACCGCATCTCAGGGTTTCCCTCTTTTTAAATAAGCTTTCTGAGTTTATTATTTCTTTTTCTTTGATTTGTTTTTGCTCTTTGAGCTGCCCTTATTTGGTGCGGATGACTTTTTCACGTTATTATTGACAGGTTTTTCAACAGCTGCGGCAGGTACATTTACATTATCATTGCCGAATATCTTTTTTATAACAAACAATGTGCCAAGCATAAGCAGCAGAGAAACACCAAGTACAACAAATACATTCTGAACAAATCCTGCAAGCAGATATCCTGCCGCTGATACGGCTGCAACTGTCAATGCATACGGAAGCTGAGTTGAAACATGGTTTACATGATCGCACTGTGCACCGGTAGAAGCCATTATAGTTGTATCGGAGATCGGCGAACAGTGATCGCCGCATACTGCACCGGCAAGACAAGCGGAAATGCAGATAATTACCATTTCGGGAATGCCGTTTTGAGCGGCATCTGTAAGCTGGCTTGAGAATACGCCTGTTACTATCGGGATAAGGATACCGAATGTACCCCATGATGTTCCTGTTGCAAATGAAAGACCAAGAGCAACAATGAACAGAATAAGCGGGAGAAGTATCTGAACAGCTGTTGCGCTTTCTACAACACCCTTTACAAATTCAGCAGCGCCGAGAGCATTTGTTACTGATTTAAGCGTCCATGCAAATGTAAGTATAAGAATAGCGGGAACCATCTGCTTGAATCCGCCTACAATTGAATCCATACATTCTGTAAAATTCAGAACACGGCGGCACATAAAATAAATTATTATAGATATAAGCGCACCGACAGCACCAAGCGGCAGACCATAGCAGGCATTACAGTCAGCAAATGAGTCTATAATATTCTTTCCTTCGAAAAGTCCGCCTGTATAAAGCATTCCGAGAACACAGAAGCAAATCAGTACAACAACCGGCAGGATAAGATCGATAACCTTTCCTTTGGATGTAGAGGGCTTGTCATCCTCGGGATATACGCTGTTTTTGGTCGTAAAAAGATCTCCGTTGATGGCATTGATCTCATGTATTCTCATAGGACCATAATCTACATTTGAAACGGCTATAAAAATGACCATTACGAGTGTAAGCAGAGCATAAAGATTGTACGGTATAGTGCTGATAAAAAGCTGAATACCGTTGACATCCTTTACCGTACCGCTGACAGCAGCTGCCCATGAGGATATCGGAGCTATGATACAGACAGGAGCAGCAGTTGCATCTATAAGATATGCAAGCTTTGAACGTGACATCTGATGCTTATCGGTAACGGGACGCATTACCGAGCCTACTGTCAGACAGTTGAAATAGTCATCAACAAAAATAAGTACGCCTAAAAGGAATGTGGAAAGACTTGCGCCTACACGGGTCTTGATATGCTTTGACGCCCATTCGCCGTAAGCCCTGCTGCCGCCGGCCTTATTCATAAGGACAACTATTGCGCCAAGCACAACAAGAAAAATTATTATTCCGACATTATCTGCATCAGCCACATTTGCGATCAGACCATCCCCCACAATGCAATTCATCACGCCTTCAAAGCCTGTACCGAATGACACTGCCGATATCACGGCGCCCGATACAATACCGATAAACAGAGATGAATATACTTCCTTGGTGATAAGGGCAAGTCCTATAGCGATAATAGCAGGCAGAAGCGACCACATTGATCCTATTGCTGTTTCATCAACCATAGTGACGGCTTGCGTTATCGGCGTCTGTATAAAACAGAATATAATATAAATAATTATTACACCGACAAAGATAAGATTTTTTATCAGATTCTTTTTCATTTGTTTCATCCTCTCTTAATTATTCAGAAAGCACCGGATCTCCGTTAGCATATACATATTATTGTTCCGATAACATATAGCTTTCAGGCAGCATTGCCATTTACTGCAAACGCCCGTGCGTAAAACAGTGTTTCCCGATCTGACAAATTCTCTCAAAAAATACAAAATTATTGTACCACAATGCCATCAATTATTCAATTACATTTCTGTAACGTTGATTATTTTTGTTTATTATACATAAAGCGTATTATCCTGTATCATCAAATAATTCAATAAACACCTTTTTCTCCGGATACTCAGACAAAGATTTTTTTATTCATGTACAATCTATTGAATAAAAAAGTATCCCCGCCGCAGGACGAGGATACCGTATGCAGTTATAAACTGCGGTTATTTATTTAACTGTGAGCTTAAATGTTTTTTCGGATTTTACACCCTTTGCGTCAATTGCTGTTACCTTGAGATCATAAACTACTGCTGATGAGGGTGTAAGCTTTGCGCTTGCTGCATTTTCGTCAGAAACATTGAGTCTTTTCCATGTAGAATTGCTTTCACGCTTGAAATAGAACTGATATTTTACCGGTTTTTCACCGCCTATGGATTTACCGTAAAGCTTCACCGAACCGCCCTTTTTGATCGATGTTGAACCAACAGTTGACATATTCTTCAGAGCAAGAGAGCTTACTGCTTTGACAGTAAATGTTTTTTCAGCTTTAAGTCCGCATTTATCCTTTACAACGACCTTCAGATCATAATCTGCAGCAGCCTTCGGTATAAGTACGGCATTCTTTTTTGTGCTGAAATCAGCGAGAGTAGTCCAGTTAGTATTGGCACTTCTCTTGAAATAGTATGCATACTGATATTCACCTGTGCCGCCCTTAGCAGAAGCAGTAAGACGGATATCATCGCCTACCTGTACGGTATCTGCAATAACAGTGGAATTATTGACCAGCTTATTCACAACAGTTACACGGCAGCTTGCTGTTTTTCCGTTTGCGGTCTTTGCAAGTATAGTTACCTTTCCTGTACCAACTGCTTTGATTTTTCCGTTTTCGACCGTTGCAATATCGGAATTGCCTGTTTTCCAGGTGAGAGACTGATCTGTTGCGTCTGCGGGAGAAAAGACTGCACTGAGATTATAGCTTTTTCCCGTCTCAAGAGTGACTGCCGATTTATTCAGCATTATACTGTCCACATTTATTATTGGAACAAATTTAATTTTATGAGCAGTTGAATATTCTTCAGCAGCAGAACCTTTGTAACCATATATTGTTGCTTTATATGGAGTAAATGCTAAATCATCAATTTGGGTAACAGATTCAGGAATATATATTCTTTCAAGTTTATTGCAGTCACCAAAAGCATACTCTCCGATCGTTTGCACCCCGTCTTCAATAACAACTTCTTTCAGATCGTTCAGACTAACGAATGTATATTCAGGTATTCCGGTAATACCTCCCTTAAAAATGAGCCTTTCAACATCACTGTCAATATAAGGTGCGGAATAATTAAATACATTCGACGAATACATAGAACCGGTGCCCGAAAAAGTATACGTCTTGTTTTCATTTTTCCAGGTAACATTGTCACCGGCAATATAGTATATCGTCTTAGACAATTCCCCTGTATTTGCATCAATAGAATAAAAATCAACAGTATTGTTATTTGATGCGCAATATACAATCTTATCACCATTTACTATAGGGTGACAATCCGAAAAAGAAGCTGACGCTGTATATTCCTTGCTGATAGTATTTCCGTCACCGTCAATAAACAAATAATGCAGAGTATTATTGGAAAGAAAATCCCCTTTTTCAGCATAAATATTATTTGAAGTATAATCTCTCCACGAAACCATAAATTTAGAATCGTTTATCTTTGTTAATTTTACACCCCAGAACATTTTGTTTGTTCCTTTAAAATCGGTAATCCATATAGGCTTTGTGTTATTCTTTGTTTCTGGCACTGTAAAATCATCAAACGGAGTTACCGTCAGATAAATATTAAAAGGTGTTTCTCTTAAGTCATAATTATCGTACTGTGATTGATCAATAGATATGCCAAGGCACAATGCATTATCAGCTGATAATTGAAGATCCTCAGCAGTTGCATAGGTTGGTCTAGCGTATGCCGAATCTCTTTCACCGCCATATTCTAACACAGAAATACCTTTTTTTAATTCAAATTTATTTTGGGTACTGTATTTTGTGAGCCTTGTTGCACGATAGCCCTCACTGAGTTCCATCACATAGAGATCGGTACCATTATTTTTTATGTATTGAGAAAAGGAATGATATAGATCGCAATCTACAATCTGCCCAGCCATAGTACTTTTATCAATTCCAACCATAAGAAACCCCTGATGACAATTTTGAATTGCTGAATCATAATAACCAGTATGACCTGTAACAACGTATAACATATCATCAGTTTCTGCTAAATTAACACAACCATATTCAAACGGACAACTTACTTTAGAGAATTTATTTTTTATAGATCCGGAATTTGTTGAAACGGATGAAGAACTAAGACGATTCCAGTCAAAATCGTATTTTATTACACGCATAAATTCTGCATCATCGTCTTCGGCATAATTACTTTGTCCGAGGACTATATAATATGCGTCAACTCCCTTATAAAAGCCTCCCCACATAGGCAGTTCCATTTCAATTTTTTTACGGCTTTGTATTACAAAGTCATTATCGTAATATTCTATACATATATATCCGTTGATTCCGGACACTCTCATATAACCGTTTTCTGTAACACACATATGAGAAACACTTCTCAATGATATTCTGGGTTGAGTCGGTAAGAAATACGAATCATCCAGATTGTATGCTGCATATGGTAATACTTCAGGATTTTCAACCACATTAACAGCTGATGCAGCGTTAACAGTGTAACTATCCGTAGGGTCATAATATCCCGCTGATATACATGCAGCAGAAATTATTACAGACGACATACAAACAGATACAAGCCTTTTAATAAATGTTTTTGCTTTCATAAAATTTTACCTCCTGTTTTTTAATAATACGATAATAGTAATTATAATTATACACTTAAAATACTCATTTTTT
>DEHG01000138.1:0-295 GCA_002351795.1 Ruminococcaceae bacterium UBA2806
ACGAATCCCCCAATCTCCTGTTCTAAGAGCCTAAATACGTTTGCCACCAGATAACCATCAGCAATCGCATGATTCAGACGGACAGTAACAGGCATGACAAGTCTGCTGTTTTCTTCCTTGTATTTTCCCCAGTTGACGACCGGCGTAAAAAACATATGAACGTCGGGCAGTTCAAGATGCATGGAATCATAGGACAACCAAGGTATACATGACGCATCAAACCAGTTGGGATGATTCATAATATCAAAACCGTATTCTCTGGTCTTTTTTGCCTCTTCAGCATCCCGCAGAGCCG
>DEHG01000138.1:365-7993 GCA_002351795.1 Ruminococcaceae bacterium UBA2806
TTCTCATAATCTTCATCGTATTCCGTATAGACAAGCGTGAAGGTTTCTGTATCTTTATGAAAGATATACTGTATGGGATTGATCACATCATAACAGATCAGTTCGTCTTTTTCCCTAAGATACCCCATCCTGTAATCCTCGCGAGAATTCAGAACCTTTGACAGGATATAAAGAAAGTTGATGTAGAACTTTGTCTCGGTCATTTTGGAATAACGAACAAGATCAGTAACATCGATCCTCGCTGTCATAGAAGTCGAACATGTGCAGTCCTCTGTAAAGTGCCGGAAGACGCCCTTTCTATAGTAAGTCTCTTTATCTATAACCTTATAATTCATTTTGCATCATCCTCACAAATCCCGATTTATAATTCACACACCATGATGTATTCTTCGGCATTTTCATCAATTGTCTTGAATCCGACATTCTTATACATCTTCACGGCGTAGTTTGCTTTCTGCACCGCCAGGGATGCCCGTTCATAGCCCTGCCATTTCAGCAGTTCGAGCATCTTCACCATAAGCTGTGAGCCGATGCCCTGACCGCGATTCTCCTTGTAAAGCGAAATGGCGAAGGACGGCGTATCATCATCCACATGACCGTAATCGTCCATGATTCTCGTCCAGACCGCTCCGACCACTTTGCCGCCGAAATCAGCTACCAGGCAGTTATCGCCTTTCTGGGTACCGAAATCATCCGTGTACACACGAAGTTCCGGTTTCTCGATGATGTCCCGCGCTGGCGGCTCCGCACCCTTCGGTATGAAGATAGCTTCATACAAGAAGTCCTTCAGCAGATCAGTTTCACCCTTGCGAAGACTGCGGATCACATATTTTTTGTGTTTGTCGCTCGTCATGTGGAAAATACGCTCATTACGCACCCTGCCCAGCATCTCAAGCACCTGTTTACCAATCCGCTCCGGCTCGTTGTCGTTCCCGCCGCATATTAGTTCCAGCGTGTCCGGCGTCCAAATGTACCCGTGCACTTTGTTATAAAGGTACTGCTGGAATTCCTCGTATTCTTTTTCTTTTAATTGCTTCATAGCAGACCTCCATTCATGGCGGTTACAAGTATTTCTTAAACGCATTCTTCATCTTGAGCATGACATCAATAATCCAATCAAACTGTGCGTTCCATTGGCTTTTATCTCCGAAGGTCACACCTTTCTCGATAACGATGCGGCTTGCCTTACGCTCCGGCAGTTCCCGCCAGTCAAAGGTCAATGCGGCATCGGATTCAGGTGATCGGCAGTCAGGCTGTCCAGATACTCGTTTTCAACGAGGGTTTTTGCCAGTACCTGTTTTACCTTCGTTACGGTGCTTTCACTCCACGTAGCGACCCAGTCGTCCTGCTCCTGCAAACGCATGAAAAACCCATTCAAATCTATCTTGCCAAACGAGGTGTTCAATAATCTGTATTTGGATCCTATGACAGTCAGCATGAAATCCCAAACCAAACGGTACTGCCGCATCATGGCATAGAGGCAGATCTGTTTTGAAACATCGCTCGGCTGAGTAGCAATGGCCTCGATCAAGGAGTGATCCTCCAACGCATCCAGTCTCCGAAGACATGCAAGCGCCATTTTCTTTACAGATTTCTCCGTGGGATACTGGAATAGGTTCTCCTTCACAATCCGGTCCACGATCTCGTCGTTACTGAGCCCATCACAGACCAACTTCGCCGTGGTGCGTACTTCATAGAACAAAAATTGCTCCCGCGTAATAGCGGCATTATATGGGCTGGCATAGCGCAGGGCGATTTTATCTTTCTCAAGCATGTATTATATCCTCCTTTGAGGGACTCTTTATCAGTCATCATCCAATTCTGTAAGTGTTCCATCCTTTATGTGACAAGCAATCCCATGTTTATTGCAGAACTCGGTCACACTCTTAGTGCAAAGTTATAAGTTGTCATACTCAACGTCAATAAGGTATAGTAAAAATATATGCATAATAATCTTATCACATTCTGCATAATTTTACAAGCTATGTATTTTTATTTCTATTTAACTTGTGCAACAAATTATACTATCCTACACTTTATTACATCAATAACCCTTAATCCCTTTGCTTTGCCTTTGAGCTTTGTCACAAAGCCGGCGGTCTATTCAACAAATCCGAACAGGAAATAAAATAGCAGGAGCATCAGCCTTTGTAATCAAGGTCTGATACTCCTGCTTTCGTTTGTTTATTCTGTTTTTTCAGAGTTCCACAACCGGACAGCCCTTGCTGCGATAATAATAAATCTCGTCCTCAGCAGTCATGCGGACGGTTGACATATCATACTTTTTGAAGTGTTCCTCTGCCGGTTCTTCGTTGTCGCACAGAGCCAGAGCTGTATGGTAATTACCATTTTAGTCCTTGTAATCTGCAAGATACCAATTTTTCATAACTTTGTCCTTTCTCCCCGCAGCCGATAGGTCAGCATTATTATTCAGAACTTTAAGTCCCACATCTTCAAATTTATTCTATCTTCTGAATCTCGGTTTGCTTTACGTTCCTATAATACTGTCTATCTTCTTCTCATCATCCTCGAATAATAAATAGTAGTAGTTTTTAACGTTCCTCTCCAAGAACGAAGTAAATCTGCTATACTGTATAGGATGCTGTGGGTTGGTCATTTCACCTACCGCACGACGGTTTTTAGGAGGCTCCAACCACAGCCTTTACGAGTTTGTTAATTAGTTAGATACCGCAGGCAAGTAGAGATGCAAGACGGTTTATTTAGAACGAGGTTACAAGACGTAAAGTGTTCTGTGGAATCCCATACAGCATCAAAAATCACTTGGGGGTATCTATTATGATTTATGTCGGAATTGACGTTGCAAAGGACAAGCATGACTGCTTTATCGTAAACTCCGACGGAGAAGTTCTGTATGACGTATTTACCATACAAAACGACATGGATGGTTTTGAAGACCTTCTGCTCAAAATCAAGACTACCGAAAAGAATCCGGACAAAGTAAAAGTAGGACTCGAAGCCACGGGACACTACAACTGCAATCTTCTCGGATTCTTGAAACGCAAGGGTCTGCAAACCATCGTTATCAATCCATTGTACACCAGTCAATGCCGGAAGTGCATCAGTCTGCGTAAAACCAAAACAGACAAGGTAGATGCACGTACAATTGCAAGTATGATTATGTCTGACGTGAGCTTAAAGCCCTACTCAGACACATTATACCACAACGAGGATCTAAAGTCACTATCAAGATACAGATTTGATCCGGAGAATAAATTGTATCATTTGCTCCGAATGTGTATAGCGGACATTATTTATGAAAGCTCAAAAGCACCTGTATAAAGCTGATAATACTTTCCTTTTCGTGCGATAAGCTGTTCGTGAGTTCCCTTTTCGATAACTCTGCCGAGTTCAAGCACCATGATAACATCAGAATTCTGTACAGTGCTGAGCCTGTGTGCAATGACAAATACTGTCCTGCCGTACATAAGACCGTCCATACCCTTTTGCACAAGGGTTTCTGTACGGGTGTCAATGCTTGATGTCGCCTCGTCAAGTATCATAACAGGAGGATCGGCAACAGCGGCTCTTGCAATGGAAATAAGCTGGCACTGTCCCTGTGAAAGCTGACCGCCGTCACTTGTAATGACAGTATCATAACCGTCAGGCAGCATGGAAATGAAATCATGCGCATTTGCAAGCCTTGCGGCGGCAATACATTCCTCATCCGTTGCGTCAAGCTTTCCGTATCGGATGTTTTCCATTACTGTTCCCGTGAAAAGGTGTACATCCTGCAAAACAACTCCGAGAGAGCGTCTGAGATCTGTTTTTCTTATCTTATTGATATTGATGCCGTCATATCTTATCTTTCCGTCTGCAATATCATAGAAACGGTTTATAAGATTCGTTATAGTCGTTTTGCCTGCACCCGTTGCGCCGACAAAGGCTATCTTCTGTCCCTTTTCAGCAAGGACGGATACATCATGCAGGACAGTCTTTTCTTCCGTATATCCGAAATCGACCTCATTCATAACGATATTGCCGTTAAGCTTTGTATAAGTCGTTGTTCCGTCGCCGTGGGGATGCTTCCATGCCCACATCTCCGTTCTTTCCTCTGCTTCAACTATATTGTCATCCTTATCGTATTTTGCATTCACAAGTGTAACATAGCCGTCGTCATGCTCGCTTTCCTCATCCATAAGCTCGAAAATACGTTCTGCGCCTGCAAGAGCCATTATTACAGCATTTATCTGCATGGATATCTCGCTGAACGGACGTGAAAAGTTCTTTGAAAGCTGTAAGAATGACGCTATTATACCTGCCGTTATCGGACTGAGTCCGAATATCGACAATGCGCCTCCGACTATTGCTATAAGGACATACTGGAGATTACCCAGGTTGTTCATTATCGGCATAAGAATATTCGCATAGGTATTTGCGGCTGTTGCGCTTTTGCACAGGGCTTCATTTTTCTTGTCAAATTCTTCCTTGGATGCTTCCTCGTGGCAGAATACCTTTATTACCTTCTGCCCGTTTATCATTTCCTCGATATAGCCGTTTACATCGCCTAGCTGTTTTTGCTGGGCAATGAAATTTTTCGCACTGCCTCCGGCTATCTTTCCGGTTATAACAAGCATGAATCCCACAAAAAGAATGACAAACAGTGTAAGATAGACATTCATCGTTATCATTGCGACAAATACGGTTATAATTGTGATTATTGATGAGAACATCTGCGGCAGACTTATGGACATCATCTGGCGCAGGGTGTCTATATCATTGGTATATCGGCTCATAAGATCGCCGTGAGAATGGGTATCGAAATAGCGTATGGGAAGTGTCTGCATATGTGCAAACATTTCATCTCTTATCTTTTTCTGAATGCCCTGGGATATGCCTACCATAATGAAATTATATGCAAGTCCTGCAAGTGCGCCTATCAGCAGTATGCCTGCAACTGTCAGTATCATTATCAGCATATTGGTAAAATCAGGATTTTTCTGACCGATAAGAGGAGTTATATATCCGTCTATCAGTATCTGAATGAACATTGCGCTGAATGCGCTTGCGCCTGCGCTTATTACTATACAGATGAGTACGAAGATAAAACGACCGGTATATCCTTTCAGATAGCTGAGAAGTCTTTTTATTACCTTTCCCGGATTCTTTATACGGGGAGCGCCCTTCATATCCGGCATTGGCGGTTTCTTTTTCATATCAGCCATTATCTTCACTTCCCTTCTGCTGAGAATAATATACTTCACTGTATATCTTATTGTTTTTCAGAAGCTCTTCATGCGTACCTACGGCGTCTATTCTGCCCTTATCCATGACGATTATCTTATCCGCATCCTGAACGGATGAAATACGCTGTGCAATAATGATCTTTGTGGTATCGGGGATCTCTTCAAGGAACGCCTTGCGGATAAGCTTATCTGTCTTGGTATCGACTGCGCTTGTGGAGTCGTCAAGTATAAGCACCTTAGGCTTTTTAAGAAGCGCTCTTGCAATACAAAGTCTCTGACGCTGACCGCCGGAAACATTTGTGCCGCCCTGTTCGATATAGGTATCATATTTATCGGGCATAAGTTCAATAAAGTCCTCGGCCTGGGCAAGTCTGCATACACGTCTGATATCCTCGTCTGTTGCATCCTTATTGCCCCAGCGCAGGTTTTCCTTTATCGTACCCGAGAATAGAACATTCTTTTGCAGAACCATTGCAACGCTGTCACGGATAGTTTCAATATCATAGTCACGCACATCCTCGCCGCCGACATATACAGTTCCTTCCGTTGCGTCATAAAGGCGTGGGATAAGCTGTACAAGGCTTGATTTTGAGGAACCCGTACCGCCTATTACGCCTACTGTTTCGCCCGATCCTATTTTCAGGTCTATATCCGTCAGACAAAGCTTATTCATATCCTTTGCATAGCTGAATGAAACATGATCGAATACTATACTTCCGTCCTTTACTTCCTTCAGTGCCTTTTCATTATTTTCAAGGTCGATTTTTTCATTAAGCACTTCAACAACACGGTCTGCCGATGCTTTTGACAGTGTTACCATAACAAGTATCATTGACAGGAACATAAGACTCATCAGTATCTGGAAAACATAGGTCATCATGCTGACAAGCTCGCCTGTCGTCATTGTGCCGCCGACTATCTGATGCGATGCTACCCATGAGATAATAAGTATACAGCTGTAAACGCTTAACTGCATTACAGGCATATTGAATGCAACGATCTTTTCCGCCTTGGAAAAATCTTTAAAAATAAGGCTTGATATCTTTCCGAATTTTTCGACCTCATGTTCTTCCCGGACGAAGGATTTCACAACTCTTATTCCGTGGAGATTTTCCTGAACGACATTATTGAGCTTATCGTAGGTCTTGAATACACGCATGAATACAGGACGTGCAAATTTGATTATAAGACCGAGACAAAGGGCGATCACAGGAATAAAGCCTACAAACACAAGTGAAAGCTCCGCATTTACGCTGAACGACATTATCATTGCAAATATCATCATAAACGGCGCACGTATTGCAATACGAATTATCATCTGATATGAATTCTGAATATTTGTTACATCTGTTGTAAGCCTTGTGACAAGGCTTGAAGTGGAAAACTTGTCAATATTTGCAAAAGAATAATCCTGTATCTTATAGAACAGGTCATGTCTGAGATTTTTTGCAAAGCCTGCGCTTGCAGCAGCCGCATATTTACCGGACAATACGCCGAATACAAGAGCGCCAAAGGCAACTGCGGCAAGCATAAGACCTGTTTTTATAATATACTCCATATCGCCCTTATTTACGCCGTCGTCTATCAGTGTAGCCATGAGGAAAGGAAGAAGTACCTCCATTATTACTTCAAGGGTGACATAGATCGGTGCAAGTATGGAAGGGAACTTGTATTCCCTGATACACCCTGCAAGAGTTTTTATCATTTCAATGAAGCCTCCTGTTCTTCAATATTTTTTTTGATCTTATCAATAGTAGCAAGGAAAGTGTTTATCTCATCCATATCAAGATCGGTTCGGAGCATATCCTCACCCTCGTTGATCTTGACCATTATCTTATAATAATAATCCCATGCCTTTTCTGTAAGAGTCAGTTTTTTAAGCCTTGCATCATATGCAACGCCTTCACGTTTTACATAACCCTTTTTTTCCATCAGCTGAAGAATACCGGATACGGTGGAACGTCTGATTGAAAATTTGTTTTCGATATCCTTCTGAAAAATGTCCTTATCTCTGTTGTCTGCAAGATAACCGATGATCCAGCCGTTTTTGCGGGTGACTTCATCTTCTGACTGGGCAAAAAGGTTTTCTCTTTTGCATTTTCTTCTGAGCATATTATTGATTTTACTTATTTCTAACCCGATATATCTTTCATACATTTATATCACCTCTTTCAGCTTATAGATTACGGCAGATCATAAAACTGTAAAAAGCTTTTATTGATACGGTATCAGATGCAGTTCATTTTCTGCCGGCAGCACACATTTATTAAGCTTTAATGCATCCGGAATTAATTTAACGACGAATTCCGTACCACAGGAATAAGCTTAATATCTTGAGCCATTTTGTTAGTATACTTACATTTTATCACCATATAATTATGATGTCAATGATTAAATAACCCAGCGAGCCGCCCAGCGTGACGC
>DEHG01000138.1:8086-17719 GCA_002351795.1 Ruminococcaceae bacterium UBA2806
AATGTACAATGTTCAATGCATTAATGTACATGGTGTTACTATGCTTTTTACTCTGTTTCTGCTTTTTTATAACTCCGGATGAAAGCCTGCACTCCGCTAAATAGTTTTTTTACCGGTATTTTGTCACATAAACACAAAACGCAGTCATCTCTGACTGCGCTTTGTGCAAAAGGAAGGGATAATGAAAAAACAACAAAGGGTTGATTAACTCGTATTTATTTCATGTACATATAATAACATATCATTTTTGTTTTTTCAATAGTTTTTTTACATTTTTTTCAATTTTTTTATTTATTTTCGGATCCGGTATCACTTTTCAGCCTGACCTTTATTTCAAAGCTGTATCCATTGGATTTTTTATCATTTCCCGGACGGTAAATGCTTAATTTCACTTCATCATCCGGCTTGTATTTTTTCAGCTCGTCTATAAGCTCATAAGCAGATTTTATAGTTATCCCGTTTATGCCTGTAATAATATCGTTGATCTTCAGTTCAGTGGATGCCGCCGGTCCGTTCTTCTCTATTTTCGTAACAAGCATACCCTGCGGTACATTGTTCACCTTTGACATATAAAGATCACAGGTCTTGCCTTCAATACCGATAGTTCCTCTGTCATTGACATAGCCGTACCGAATAAGCTTATTGATAATATCCATAACTGTATTGCTCGGTATGGCAAATCCCATGCCTTCATAATCCGTTGCAACAAGCTTTGCCGTATTCATGCCTATAACCTGACCGAATTCATTCAGCAGCGCACCTCCGGAATTGCCGGGATTAATTGCCGCATCTGTCTGGATATATTTTATATGTGCGCTGCCCGACAGAGTCCTGTTGACTGCGGAAACCGTTCCCTTAGTCAGAGAATTTGAAAACTCCGCCCCGCCCGGATTACCGAGTGCAAATGACAGCTCCCCTATCTTGAGATTATCCGAATCGGCAAATTCTGCGGCATTCAGATCTTTTGCATCGATCTTTATGACAGCAAGATCAGTTTTCTTGTCAATTCCGATTATCGTTCCGAGATATTGGGTATCATCAAACATTTTTACAAGCACACCTGTTTTCGTGCTGTCATTCACCACATGGCTGTTTGTAGCAATATAACCATCCTCAGTAAGCACAATGCCTGATCCTTCCCCTGATGCAGATGTTATATAATCCTTTTTCCTGTCATATGATGTTATGCATACAATGGAACGGTAAGCCTTTTCATACACCTTTGAAGCCGTCGTCGTTTCGATTGAATCAGTTTCAGACGTTTCCGCTGCTGAGATCTGCGGTCCGTTCGGATCTGCCTTTACAGACGGCGCCTGTGCCACATTACTTTCCTCATTCTTATATCCGGATTCTACGATACTTCCGTTAGCCGGCGGCTTGCTTTCAACATTGACCCTTGTCCCTGCACCTATTGTAAACAGAGTTATACCGCATATTATTATAGCAACAGTCAGTATTCCGCTCAGCAGAAACACCTTACCTGCCGGGCTTTTCTTTTTCTGCATATACATCATTGCCGGATAAGTATACATGGGATATCCCTGATACTGCGGCTGCGGCGGACGGTTGTAAAATCCTGAATTGTTTTGTTCCGACAAATAGAACACCTCCGTTATGTACCTGCGGAATTACTTTTCCTGCTTTTTAGGAATATAGAAACGGAATTCCGTATATTCTCCATATACGCTGTCAGCAGTTATATCACCGCCGTGCAGACGTATAATACTGCGTGCCAGATACAATCCGAGTCCCAGACCTTTTTTATCCTTGCTTCTTGATTTATCTGTTTTATAGAATTTATCAAACACAAGCGGTATCTCGGATTTTTTAATGCCTGTACCGCTGTTTTTGATCACAAAATCCGTCCTTGTGTTGTTTTCGGAAATATCAAATTCAATATACCCGCCTTCATCGGTAAATTTGACAGCATTTTCCACAAGATTATAAACGATCTGATGAATAAGATCCTTATCCCCGTTGATCTTTTTCGGACTGATATTTTCAAGTCCTTTTATTTCAATATTCTTTTTATTTATTTCCTGTTCAAAGGTAATAAGTATTGTTACAAGCGTTGACAGAAGATCAAAGCTTTTGTAATTAAGCTTCAGCTCGCCGTTATCAAGTCTTGAAAGATCAAGCATGGAACGCACAAGCCTTGAAAGCCTTTTTACCTCATCGCTGACGATATGCAGGTAATAATCGTTCTTACCGGGAGGGATAGTCCCGTCAAGAATACCGTCGATAAAGCCCGCAATTGTTGTCATAGGCGTTTTAAGCTCATGGGATACATTTGCTATAAAGCTTCGTCTTGTGACCTCCGCCGACGACAGAGATTCCGCCATATTATTGAATGCGACAGCAAGCTCTCCTATCTCATCATTGCTGCTTTCGCTTACTCTTACAGTAAAATCACCCTTTGCAAACTGCTTTGCAGCCTGAGCCATCTGCTTTAAAGGCTTTACAAGGTTATATGAAAAAATACTGATCGCAAGGAACGAAACGCCAAGCGCCGCAATTGCCGATAGAATAAACAGCTTTAGCACCATATCAGTAAATGTAGAAACATCGCTGGTATCGGTAGATACGATAACTATGCCGAAGATCATATTATTTTTATAATATATAGGATAAGCGGCAACATACTTTTCCTCTTCATATATTCCATCAAGAGTTGTTCTTGCAAAATATTTGCCTTCCTGTATCGTTGTCTGTACAACATCTGACGGAATTATGGCGCCCTTTGGTATACGGTCAACATTTTCAGGCTCCTGCTGAGGTATAGGTTCCGGCTCGGATATCTCTGCCGGCTTGCTTTTTTCTTCCTTTCGTTCCTTTGGCTGTCCGCCGCTTTTTTCTTCGGAGGAAGACTCGTTACTGGAGCTTTCCTCTTCAAAGCGCTGTCCTATAAGCGGGAGCTTATTTGCACTGTCGGCAGCATTTACCGCTATCTGAGTAACGCCCTTTGTAGTAGTGATCGCAATATCTCCGTTGACCTCGCCCGCAAAAAAGCTGAGGAAACGCTCGATATCCTCATATTTATTAAGAGTAAATGTAGGACGGTAATTATCATCGAGCGGTTCATTTACTGCAAGATAGCCTTTCATATAGCTTGCAACATTTTTTGCTCTTACATCAAGGAGGTTCAGTTTTTCGGATGACCAGTAATTTGTTATGGTAAAAGTCAGGATAGTTCCTAAAACGAAGAAGCTGAAAAATACGATCAGCACACTGACGTTCATATATTTGCGGAACAGTGATCTCCTGGCATAGAATTTATTCTTTAACCTCAAATTTATAACCTACTCCCCATACGGTCTTTAAAGTCCACTGATCCGATACGCCCTCTAATTTTTCTCTGAGACGTTTTACATGAACATCGACTGTTCTCGAATCTCCGTAATAATCGAAGCCCCATACCTCATCAAGAAGCTGATCTCTTGTAAACACCCTGTTCGGATTGCTTGCAAGATGATATATAAGCTCCATTTCCTTCGGGGGAGTATCTATCTGTTCATTATTGACTCTCAGCTCATAATTAGTAAGATTTATCACAAGCTTATCATAGCTTACTTCTTTTTTATTTGACTGTACCTCCATTACAGGTGACTGATCGTTTACTCTGCGCAGGACAGCCTTTATTCTTGCGACTATCTCCTTTGTTTCAAAGGGCTTGGTAACATAGTCGTCAGCGCCGAGTTCAAGACCGAGCACCTTATCAAAGACCTCGCCTTTAGCCGTAAGCATAATAATAGGACACTGCGATGTCTTTCTTATCTCCCTGCACACCTGCCAGCCGTCGAACACGGGCAGCATTATATCGAGCATAATAAGATCAGGCTTTTCTGTTTTGAATTTAGTGATAGCCTGACCGCCGTCATTCGCAATAACGACCTCAAAGCCTTCCTTTTCGATATAAAGTCTGAGTAATTCGCAAATATTGATATCATCATCCACAACAAGTATTTTTCCCATACTCATATTAATTACTTCCTTTCCGATAATTTATAATTAGTAAACCGTATTCACCGATCATTAATTACAGCTTACACTGACTCATTATCATTATACCACAAACTTTTTTAATTACAATAGCAAATAACTGACAAACTGCATATTCCGTTATAAACACTAAGCCAACCGCTGCAAGCCCAGACAGGTATGCAGCGGTTGTTTGTTCTATCTTATTTCACTTTTCCTGAAAACAATGCCGCCTGTCAGCAGCGACACCGCTGTATATCCTATCGCTGTGAACAGTTCCTTTAAACCGCCGCCGTCATTGACGCTCGTAAAAACCGTCACATAGGTGTTCATCAATACATATCCCGTAAGCTCCGAAAGCTCCGGATTTGCCATTGATGCTATCTGTATAAGCGATGCAATAAGCATAGGCGCAGCTATTGCCGCCGCAACCGCAAATCCGCTTCTCCTGAACAGAATAGTCAGCATTACAAATACCGACGCCGATGCAATTATAAGCAGGAAATATATTACGCCCAGGAATACAATTCTTCCAGCTTCAAGATCTGTTTCAAAATCCACATGAGATACCGCCGCAAGCGTTCCGGCAAGAACATATACAAATGATAGCATGAACATCTCGATCACTGAAACAATGACCTTTGAGAAAAAAAGCTTTGTTTTGCTTACTCCCCTTGATACGGTATTCTTATATGTACCCGAATTGAATTCAGCGGCACAGTAGGCGCATATACAGGGCGAGCCTATCAGCCATAATGCGCCGTCTGAAAAGAATATGTTTATATATGAAAGCAGATTCTGCGAGGGTATCTGTCTTAAAGCCTCATCAAGCACATCCGTTTTCATATTGTACTGATCCATCAGCGCATACCACAGGGCTATATTCTGTCCTCTCTCCTGCCAGAAATAATTGTAAAGCAGTGACATGGATACACCGAGTATTGCCGCTATTACCATACAGACATACAGGCTTTTGCTTTTGAACAGCTTTTTAAGGTCTGCTCTTATAAGTCCTCCCATATCAGCCGCCCTCCATTCTTTCTATAAAGTAGGATTCGATCGTATTATCCGTTGAGGATATCGTCTTTACGGTTATATTATTATTGTACAGTTCATTTGTTATCCGTCCGATATCCTCGATCTTTTCGGAAATATATACTATGCCGTCAGCGGACTTCTCTATCTTATCACTGTCAAACAGCTTTTTTAATATCTCAACTGTCCTGTCAGCATCACTGGTCCTGAGCGAGGTCTTATTGCCGCATTTTTGATCAAGTTCGTCAGCTGTTATCTCCTCGACAAGTCTGCCCTTTGCAATTATCCCGTATCTTGTAGCTATCTTTTCCAGTTCACTTATAAGATGGCTCGATATCAGGAGCGTCTTTCCCTGTTCATTTTTAAGTGACAGTATAAGCTTGCGTATTTCGGCAATTCCTGTCGGGTCAAGACCGTTTATCGGCTCGTCAAGTATCAGAAATTCAGGGTCGCCCACAAGTGCAAGCGCAAGCCCGAGACGCTGTTTCATGCCCAGAGAGAAATGCCCTGCCTTTTTCCGTCCCGTATCCGCAAGACCGACCTTTTCAAGAACAGACTTCGCCTGCTTTTCATCCTCTCCGATCATGCGGCAGAATATGCGGATATTTTCCTCGGCAGTCATATTCGGGTAAAATGACGGGCTTTCCACAAGGCTTCCAGTCTTTTTTCTTGCCCGCCTTATATTTTCGCCGTCAAAAAAGGATACCTTTCCGTCCGTTATCCTTGCAAGCCCTAAAAGCAGCCTGATAAATGTTGTTTTTCCTGCGCCGTTCTTTCCGACAAAGCCGTAAATATCTCCGGGTCGGATAATCATATCCACATTATCCACAACACGGGTCTTTGAATATATTTTTGTAAGTCCCTCCGTTTTAAGAACATATTCCATACGGATGCCCCCTAATCATTCTTTTCTTCTATTTCAACAATTATCCTTGAACGGTTAAGATATGTTACGGAAAAGACCTCGCCCCTTGAAGCCGTCTCCTGCATTCTGCATAATTCGTCTATGGAAAGCGCACGGCCGTATATATACTCCCCGTCCTCTGCACGGAATTTATACATTACCGTAAACTGATAATTATTCCCGTCTATCTCAAACACGGGGACAATTTCAATATACACATAATCTCTTTCGTCAATATCCGTTTTTGCCTTTGCCTGTCTTTCAAAGGGATGCCCCTTTATCATTCTTTTTGCCGTTTCCCTTGTCATATCGCACCTCTTTATATACAAATAGTATATATTACTTTTTGTATAATAATTACGATATGTATAATTAAACTTATATATACATATCGTAAATTAATATGTAGTCAAATGTATTATTGTTTTCTGATTCTTATCTTTATTTAAAGCTTTATCTGCCTGAGATATGTCTTTTCCTCGGCGGATACCCTGAATGAATCGCATATCTTACCGATAGCCTTATTATGCGTCTGCGGGTCAAAGCATTTTCCTTCTATAAGCGGACGGGTCTTTTCCGGAAATTTTATAAAACATTCCGCTATTCCCCAGGCAACTCCCATTGAAGAATAATATGCATCGGTATTTATTTCCCTGTAAGCTGAAAGCACCCTGTCTATATATTCATCATTTACAAATTTATTAAGCATCATTACAGCGGCAAATCTCTGTTCAAATTCCTTTCCGGAATGTATATAGGGCTGTAAAAAATCCCATACGGCAGGCATGGCTTTCTTCGGAAATTTCATCGTACACACAAAGCTGTCGCATATGCTCCAGTTATCTATCCTCGGTACAAATCCCTTTACAAGCTCCAGCCTCTCTTCGGGACTGATCTTCAGATAACCGATAACCATTCCCCTCAGCATGGTTTCTTCAAAATATACATCCCCGCCCTCAAGCGCCTTCACGCCTTCATCGCTTGCAAGCATTTTTGCATATTTCCTCAGCTCAGGCAGGCGCACTCCGAGCATATTTTCCGCCCCGGGTACAAGCGCCGATGAAAATTTGCTGTATTTTTCCTCGCCCATTGTTTTAAGCTTTTCCCTGATATATTCTTTCATTGCTTTCACTTCCAAGATGATAATACAAACAGTTATAATATACATATAGTATTATACTATTCGTATTAAATAACTCTTTGTATAATACCATAAGTAATAATAAACTTTTAGTATAATACTATTTGTAATCTATTACTTTTGGTATATTACTGAATGTATATATTTACTATTTGTATTATACAATTTGTAAATATATACTTTAAGTAAATAATTATTCGCCGATGCTATACATTCAGTATTAATATATACACATTTTATTATACCATTCGTAATTAATTACATACAGTATAATTCAACAAACAGTATTTTTATACTAACAGTAATATTTTTATTGATTGATTATTTTTATGAAATCTTTACCATAGCGCCTTATCTTTTCTTCACCAAAACCGTTTATTGTACGCAGCTCGGCGACAGTTTTTGGCTTTACTGCCGCAAGCTCCCTGAGCATTACTTCCGTCGCTATGGTATAAAAAGGTACGCCGCTGAAAAGTGCGATCTTCTGACAGTACTCTTTAAGCCTGCTGTAAATAACTCCATCGTAATCCTGCGCTTTTTCCGTATAAGTGTATACAGTATTTTTTCTGCGGCATACGCTGCAGTTATTGCAGTCGTCAGCAGGCGTTTCACCGAAATATCCTAAAAGCCGCTTTCTCAGGCAGGTATGGTGTGAGGTCGCATAAAATATCATCTGCTGCAAACAAGCCTTTTCCGCTTTTATATATTCCCGGCGCTGCTCCGGTGTAAGCGGGTCATTCTCCGGCACCTGCTCTATCATATAATAATTCAGTCTGACATCAGATGATGAATAGAACAGTATACATTCAGCCTTGTCGCCGTCACGACCTGCCCTTCCCGCCTGCTGGTAATAATCCTCAATACGGGCAGGCATATTTTTATGAATGACAAAGCGTACATCAGGCTTATCTATACCCATCCCGAAAGCATTTGTCGCTGCTATTACCTTCACTCTGTCATAGATAAAATCCTCCTGCACACGCCGCCTGTCGATATCGGACATTCCCGCATGATAGGCGCTTATGCTGAAACCTAAGGATGAAAGCACATCCGCTGTCCTTTCCGTTTCCTTTCTGGTAAGACAGTATATTATCCCGCTTTCATCCCTGTGCCGCATAAGGTAGTTCCTTATATATGTAATGGAGTCGGATGGCTCTTCCACCGCAAAATACAGATCAGGTCTGTCAAAACCTCCGGTATAGCTTACAGGGTTTACAAGTCCTGATTTTGAAAGAATATCATTTTTTACCTGCGCCGTTGCTGTAGCGGTAAAGGCAGCAACAGGAGGACGCTTCGGGAGCTTTGCAATAAATTCACTTATTTTCAGATAAGCGGGGCGGAAATCCTGTCCCCACTGAGAAATACAATGCGCTTCATCAATCGCTATCATAGAAATATCCGAGTTCATTGCAAAGCTCAGGAAATGATTTGTATTAAGCCTTTCGGGTGCAGCATAGATTATTTTATACATCCCCTTTTTTGCATTTTCCGTAGCAAGGTTTATCTGATTCGGAGTAAGGGAACTGTTGAGATATGCGCCTCTGATACCCATTTCTTTCAGGTTCCTGACCTGATCCTGCATAAGTGAAATAAGCGGGGATACTACGATCGCAATGCCTTCCATCATCAGTGCAGGTATCTGATAGCATAGAGATTTTCCCGCACCCGTAGGCATTACGGCAATAGCATCCCTGCCGGAGAGTATCGCATTTATTATTTTTTCCTGTCCCGGTCTGAATTTGTCATATCCGTAGTATTTTTTTAGTGCCGATTTTATATCATTCAATACAATTCCCCGATTTCCTCATCCGTAAGTCTGCGGTAAAAAGCGGCGTCCGTATCCTTCAGAACATCCATTTCATTACTGTCTATAAGCCGCTGTTTTACTGTTTTTTTAAGCTGTTTTATACGATATTCAAGTCTTGAAGCAGCGCTGCGGTCTGCGCTTTCCCACACCGCCTCAAGCTTTACGGCTCTGCGGGAACGGGTATATTTAGCGCATTGTCCTGAACGGCTGAAATGCTCGGACATACGCTTTCCTATATCCTTGGCTATTCCGGTATAAAGACTTCCGTCACCGCAGCGCAGTATATATGTGTAATACATTATTTTTTTCCGTGCATCATGATATGCTCTTTTAATATCTCTGCATAAAGCTGCGGCCCGCTCCATTCCATATTTGACGGCGTTATCATCGCTTTGAGAACATCCCTTGAAAAGCCCGCCTTTCTCATTGCGGCAAGCAGCTTATCAAGATCACTGCCAAGAAATCCGCCCATAACAACAAGCTTTCCCATATTGCCCTGCGGTCTTTCTCTTTTTTCTCCGTCATCGGAAAGCCCCGCAAGAAAGCCGACAGGTTGATCCATTTCCTCCTCCTGCACCGTATGCAAAGAGAATTTCAGCGGCAGCAGCGCCTTTTTCACCCTCGGAAGCTCCTCCTCCGAAAAATTATACAGTAATACAGTTTTTTTCATTGCCATACCCCTTATGTGTCACTGTCAAGCTTCAGCACTGCCATAAACGCCTCCTGCGGGACCTCTACCGTTCCCAGCTGGCGCATACGCTTTTTGCC
>DEHG01000138.1:17732-19537 GCA_002351795.1 Ruminococcaceae bacterium UBA2806
TTGCCTTCCTTCTGCTTTTCGAGAAGCTTTTTCTTTCTTGTGATATCACCGCCGTAGCATTTTGCAAGTACGTCCTTGCGCATAGCCTTTACAGTTTCTCTTGCGATTATCTTTCCGCCTATGCATGCCTGTATCGGAACCTCAAAAAGCTGTCTCGGTATCTTTTCCTTTAGCTTTTCAGCCATTTTCCTTGCTCTCGGATATGCCTTGTCTGCATGAATGATGAATGAAAGCGCATCGACAACTTCACCGTTAAGCATGATATCAAGCTTAACAAGCTTTGACTGTGCATAGCCCGAAAGCTCATAGTCAAATGACGCATATCCCCTTGTACGGGATTTCAGCGTATCGAAAAAGTCGTAAATGATCTCCGCCAAGGGCAGCTCATAATGTATATCAACTCTGTCTGCATCAATATATGTCATATCCTTGAAAATACCACGTCTGTCCTGACAAAGATCCATTATATTGCCGACATATTCAGACGGCGAATAGATATGCGCCTGCGTCATAGGCTCTTCCGCCATCTGTATCTGACCGGGGTCCGGATAGTTTGTCGGGTTGTCGATCATTTCAATCGTACCGTCCGTTTTTGTAATGCGGTAAATAACGCTCGGCGCAGTTGTGATAAGGTCAAGATTATACTCACGTTCAAGTCTTTCCTGGATTATCTCCATATGAAGAAGTCCTAAAAATCCGCATCGGAAACCAAAGCCCAGTGCAACGGATGTTTCCGGCTCAAAAGACAGTGAAGCGTCATTCAGTTCCAGCTTTTCAAGCGCATCACGAAGATCGGGATATTTTGCGCCGTCAGCGGGATATATGCCGCAGAATACCATTGGCTGAACCTCTCTGTAACCCGGAAGAGGTTCGGCGGCGGGTCTGTCCGCAAGAGTTACGGTATCACCGACATTTGCATCGCTTACAGTCTTTATTGAGGCGGCAATATAACCTACCTCTCCGGCATACAGCGCCTGTGTCGGTTCAAGGGAGGTCGCTCTCATAAAGCCAAGCTCCACAACGGTAAATTCTGCGCCTGTCGCCATAAGTCTTATCGTATCCCCTGCATGAAGCTGTCCTTCCTTCACTCTTACATATATTATTACGCCCTTATAGCTGTCATAATATGAATCAAAAATAAGAGCCTGGAGTGGCTTTTCGCTGTCGCCCTCCGGAGGGGGGATAAGCTGTACTATCTGTTCCATTACGTCATGTATATTTATCCCGACCTTTGCGGAAATACAGGGTGCATCCTCCGCAGGCAGACCTATTACATCCTCGATCTCCTTTTTCACCCTGTCCGGATCTGCGCTGGGGAGGTCTATCTTGTTTATAACAGGTACTATTTCAAGTCCTGCATCAAGCGCAAGATATGTATTTGCAAGAGTCTGGGCTTCAATTCCCTGCGAGCTGTCAACGACAAGCACTGCACCCTCGCAGGCGGCAAGGGAACGAGATACCTCATAATTAAAGTCAACATGACCGGGAGTATCGATAAGATTGAATATATACTCCTCTCCGTCATCTGCTTTATAGAGCAGAGTGACTGCATGAGCCTTTATTGTTATTCCTCTTTCTCTTTCGAGATCCATATTATCAAGGAGCTGATCCTCCATTTCTCTGATGGCAACGCTTTGCGTCTGTTCAAGTATCCTGTCAGCGAGTGTGGACTTACCGTGGTCGATATGAGCGATTATGCTGAAATTTCTTATTTTACTTCTGTCAAAAGCCATAGTTTCACCTTTTTCCTTATGCAGTATATGCACACATATATTTGCTTATATTATAACATACTTTTTCATCAT
>DEHG01000138.1:19591-20004 GCA_002351795.1 Ruminococcaceae bacterium UBA2806
TGAATCGAAAAAACAGGGTAGAGTAAGGGACGATCCGACTTTCAAGCTCCCATTCAGCCCAACATCATATTTCTGCCTGTAAGCTCGTGAAATTTTCCGCACTGTTTTCTCTCCTGTTTTTATTACTCGTTGCAATTGGCGGTAAAAAACCGTTAGATTTTTGTCATACCCGACACACTTATAAAAAAAGCGGCACAGTCCCGGAACCTGATATTGGGTTCAGACTATGCCGTATTTTATAAAAAACAAGTTTTATTCAGTTTCTTTTGATTTCTTTTTTCCTGAAGCAAGAGTAAGCACTCCAAGAGCAGATACAGAAACAACAATAAATGCTATAACCGCTGTCTCATCGCCTGTTTCAGGAACATCCGCAACTGCTGATGTGCTTGTAACGGGAGTAGGTGTAGTATTTA
>DEHG01000138.1:20139-20309 GCA_002351795.1 Ruminococcaceae bacterium UBA2806
CTGCTTTCAGTCTTCTTTGAGCTTTCCTCTGTCTTTGAGCTTTCAACGGAGCTTTCAGGCTCGGAGCTGTAATTATGTGAAGGCAGAGAAGGCTTTTCCTTACCCGTAAACTGCTCGTCACATATATTATTTTCACTGTCTATTACAGAAGGCAACCTCTAAAAACCTTT
>DEHG01000138.1:20423-20866 GCA_002351795.1 Ruminococcaceae bacterium UBA2806
AAACAAGTTTTTAGAGATGCCCAGAAAACGATACAGGCCATAGCATCTCGTCTTTGCCCGATGTATTCAGTTCAACAATAATATTACCCGAACCGGGGATATCGGTCTTGCAGTTTGTCTGACTGTTATTTGTGCGGTCATATTCTTCCTCATATACGCCGTAGCTCTCGACCCATTCATTATCAGCACGGACCTTGAATTGCTGCTCGCCAAACGGACAATCCTCAACAACACCGACAAACCAGTTTTCTGCCAGTCGCCGTCAGCTCTTACCTTGAACTGGTGCTCACCCTCACCGGGATCTTTTATATATCCGACATGCAGACCGTCTCCATCCGGGTCGGCAAGCATAAGATCGCCGAATTCCTCCCAGCCTGTAAAATCTCCGCAAAGACCGAATGTGTGATTTCCGGAGCTGAGATATTCAGGCACCTCTTCCTCAG
>DEHG01000122.1:0-4986 GCA_002351795.1 Ruminococcaceae bacterium UBA2806
GCACTCTCCGCTTTCGTGGATTCAACACAGGAGACAGTTACCGGCGATGTAAAGCTCAAACTCTATAAGGGCAATATCATCGATGCAGGCGTAACTTCACCCTACTCACTTTATGATCCCGATATAGCAACCTTTGACGAGGATGAGGTATACGATCAGAAGGACAGCGCAGGCTTTATCAATCTGTTCGGACTTCCGATAAAGGTTCAGGCAAAAAAGGGTCTTGTAAAGGAATAATATTTTAACAGCCTAAAAAAATAATACGTCAGGGCGAATGGTTTTTACTGTCCGCCCGACTTATTGTTTTTTGGAATTGCCCTTTTTCGTGCGGATATATGCCGTGTATGCGGATGAAAAAGGTTCAATACAAACGAAAGGAATGAAAGCATATGAAACTGTGGGCAGGAAGATTTTCAAAGGAGATCGACAAAAAAACTAACGATTTCAATTCATCTATATCCTTTGACAGCAGGATGTACAGAGAGGATATCGAGGGAAGTATCGCTCATGCGACAATGATAGGCGAGTGCGGTATCATTGAAAAGAGCGAAGCGGAGGCTATAATTAAAGGTCTTGAAGGCATACTTGCTGATATCGACAGCGGAAAGCTTACGATCGACCCGAATGCAGAGGATATACATACCTTTATTGAGGGTGAGCTTACCGAAAGACTCGGACAGACGGGAAAGCGTCTGCATACCGCAAGAAGCAGAAACGATCAGGTGGCGCTTGATATAAGACTTTATCTGAAAAAAGAGATCAGGTCGATAAAAGCACAGGTCATGGAGCTTGTAAAGGTCATCTGCAATAAGGCGCAGGAATACAGTACTGCTGTAATGCCCGGTTATACTCATCTGCAAAGAGCACAGCCCATAACCTTCGGTCATCATCTTATGGCATATGCAGAAATGCTTCTTCGTGATATCGACAGGCTTGAATGTGCATACAGACATACGGACAGCAATCCCCTCGGAAGCGGTGCGCTTGCAACGACCACTTATCCTATCGACAGAACGATAACAACAAGACTTTTAGGCTTTGAAAACGTATGTCAGAACAGTCTTGACGGTGTTTCCGACAGGGATTTCTGTATGGAGCTTGCGTCTGCACTTTCGATAATCATGGTTCATCTTTCACGTTTTTCGGAAGAGATAATAATGTGGTGCAGCTGGGAATTCAAATTTGTGGAGCTTGACGATGCATTTTCAACAGGTTCAAGCATAATGCCGCAGAAGAAAAACCCTGATATTGCCGAGCTTGTCAGAGGAAAATCCGGCAGGGTTTTCGGTGATCTCATGACCTTGCTTACAGTCATGAAGGGAATAGCCCTTGCATACAACAAGGATATGCAGGAGGATAAAGAGGCAATTTTTGATGCTGTTGATACGGTAAAGATGTGTCTGACGGCATTTACCCCGATGATAGATACTATGAAGGTCATCCCCGAAAATATGCGTAAGGCTGCGGCAAACGGATTTATCAATGCGACCGACTGTGCAGATTATCTTGTAAAGAAGGGACTTCCGTTCCGTGACGCATATAAGGCAACAGGAACTCTTGTAGCGCTCTGCATTGAGAAGAAAACAACTCTTGAAGAGCTGCCGATAGAGGAATACAAAAAGATATGCGATATATTTGACGAGGGCGTATATGAAGCAATATCACTTGAAAACTGCGTAAACGGCAGAAAGACTCTGGGCGGTCCGGCAAGCGAAAATGTCAGGGCGCAGGCAGAAAGAGTTATGAATTTGCTTGAAACGATAAAATAAAAAGATTTCGCCAAAGGCGGAAGGAGTAAGGATAATGAAAATAAAAGCAGGAATCATAGGAGCAACAGGATATGCCGGAGCAGAGCTTGTGCGTATTCTGCTGACACATCCGCAGGCTGAGATATCAGCGATAAGCTCAGTCAGCTTTGAGGGCAAAAAGCTCAGCGAAGTATATCCGTCATATAAAAGTCTTTGTGATATGGAATGTAAAAATCAGGATGAGGTCGTTGAAAAGAGCGATGTTATTTTTGCGGCGCTTCCTCACGGACTTTCACAGGAGCTTGCTGCCCAGTGCGATAAGGCAGGCAAGGCATTTATTGACCTCGGCGCAGATTTCAGACTTGAAAGTGAAGATGAATACAAAGAATGGTACGGCTGTGAATTCCTTGACCACGATCTTCATAAGCGTTCTGTATACGGTCTGCCTGAGCTTTTCAGAGATAACATAAAGGGTAAAAAAATCATCGCAAATCCGGGCTGCTATACAACAGGCGCACCGCTTGCGCTTGCGCCCGCTGTCAAGGCAGGTCTTGTAAGCACAGAAGGTATTATCGTTGATTCAAAATCAGGCGTTACAGGGGCAGGAAGAAAGCCTAATCAGGGCAATCATTATCCTGAGCTTAACGAGGGCTTCCATGCATATAAGGTGGCAAATCACAGACATACTCCCGAAATAGAGCAGACTCTTTCAAAGCTTTCGGGAAAGAAGGTAACTATCACATTTGTACCTCATCTTCTGCCCGTAAACAGGGGTATCATTTCAACCTGCTATGCCCGCATTAATGAAGGCGCAACATTTGAGCAGATAAGAGAGGAATACGAGAAATTCTATAAGGATGAATTTTTTGTACGTCTGCTTCCGGACGGTGCAAATGCCGATATACATAATATCAAATATTCAAACTTCTGCGATATTTCGCTTCATCATGATAAGAGAACGAATACGCTTGTTGCAATTTCCGCAATTGATAATATGGTCAAGGGCGCAGCAGGTCAGGCAATTCAGAATATGAATATAATTTTCGGTCTTGATGAAAAAACGGGTCTGGTCATTGTACCGCCGGCATTTTAAGGGAAAGGCGCAAATAGGGGGAGAAAAATGAAATATACATTTATAGAGGGTTCGGTTACTGCTGCAAAGGGCTTCAAGGCTGCGGGCGTACACTGCGGTATCAGAAAAAATAAGTCAAAGCGTGACTTAGGTCTTATTTACTGCGAGAAAAAATGTACTGCCGCTGCCGTATATACAAAAAACCTTGTACAGAGTTCACCGATAACGATATGCAAACAGAATCTTGCAGACGGCTTTGCTCAGGCAGTCATCGTAAACAGCGGCAATGCAAATACCTGTAACTTTGACGGCGATATGAAGGCAATGCAGATGTGTAAGCTTACTGCTGATGCACTTGGGATAGACGCAGCTGATGTGATCGTAGCGTCAACTGGCGTTATCGGTCAGATACTTCCGATAGAGCCTATCGCTGACAGCATGGTACAGCTTGTTTCGGAGCTTACATATGATAACGAGGGTGCTACAAACTGCGCCGAGGCTATTATGACTACCGATACCGTCAAAAAAGAGGTTGCCATAGAAACGACCATAGGCGGAAAAACTGTACGCATAGGCGGTATTTCCAAGGGCAGCGGCATGATACATCCGAATATGGCTACAATGCTTTGCTTTGTAACAACTGATGCTGCAATTTCCGCTGAGATGATACAGAAGGCTGTAAAGTCTGCGGCTGACGATACATTCAATATGATAAGCATTGACGGAGATACATCCACAAACGATACACTTTCCGTAATGGCTTCCGGACTTGCGGGAAATGATGAGATCAACTGCGAAGGTCAGGATTATCAGGATTTCGTTGAAGCTCTTACAGTTGTTTGCAGGGAGCTTGCAAAGAAAATGGCAAAGGACGGCGAGGGAGCAACAAAGCTTCTTGTCTGCAAGGTCAGCGGAGCAAAAACGTTAAACGATGCAAAGCTTATTTCAAAATCTGTTATCTGTTCAAGTCTGCTCAAAGCTGCAATGTTCGGAGCAGATGCAAACTGGGGGCGTGTGCTTTGCGCTATAGGTTATTCCGGCGCAGATGTGGATGTGCATAAGATAAATGTTTCATTTGCGTCTGAGGCAGGCAGGATAGACGTCTGCAAAAACGGTGCGGGTATTGAGTTTTCCGAGGATATTGCAAAGGAGATCCTTATCCGTGACGAGATAGATATAATTGTCCAAGCTGGTGACGGCGAAGCTGCTGCCGAGGCTTACGGCTGCGATCTGACATATGATTATGTCAAAATAAACGGAGATTACAGAACATAACGGGGAGTTGTAGAGAATGAGGAATATAACTGATAAGGATCGTGCGACCATACTTATACAGGCGCTTCCTTACATACAGAGATGGGCAGGTCAGACTGTTGTTATCAAATACGGCGGTAACGCTATGATAAATGACGAGCTTAAAGATGCGGTAATGAGCGATATCGTTCTGCTGCAGCTTGTAGGAATAAATGTTGTGCTGGTTCACGGCGGCGGTCCGGAGATCAGCGAGCTGATGGACCGGCTGGGGAAAGTGCCGGAATTCGTGGACGGTCTGCGGGTTACGGACAAGGAGACCATGGACATCGTCCAGATGGTTCTGGCCGGGAAGATCAATAAAACGCTGGTCAATCTGCTGGAGATGAAAGGCGGCAAAGCCATCGGCCTCTCCGGCATGGATGGCCGGCTGCTGCAGTGTTCCGTTAAGGATGAGCGTCTCGGCTACGTCGGCGAGATCCNNGTTCACGGCGGCGGTCCGGAGATAAGCCAGATGCTCGGAAAGATCGGCAAGGAAAGCAAGTTTGTAAACGGTCTGAGGGTTACCGATAAGGAAACAATTGATATCGTGCAGATGGTTCTTGCAGGCAAGGTCAATAAGACTCTTGTACAGCTTTTAGAGCAGCACAGCGGAAAGGCTATAGGACTGTGCGGTCTTGACGGACGCATGATAATGGCTGAAAAGGTCATTACAGCTGACGATCTGGGTTTTGTCGGAGAGATCACCGAGGTAAACACCGGTGTTATCACAGACGCTACAAATAACGGTTATATTCCGATCATTTCAACAATTGCGGGCGGATACAACGGAGCCGTATATAATATCAATGCAGATCTTGCCGCTGCAAGGATAGCTGCCGAGCTTAAAGCCGCAAAGCTTATTCTTATGACGGA
>DEHG01000122.1:5188-5342 GCA_002351795.1 Ruminococcaceae bacterium UBA2806
TCGGATGAAGGTATCGGAACGATGTTCTATTGATATGAGAAAAATATTATAAAAGCATTGGTAAAATATGTATCGCAGGTGCATTTATGATATATCTGGATCAGGGGGTGTCACGATTGACATTTGAGGAAATAAAAAATGATGAACAAAAATG
>DEHG01000118.1:0-3046 GCA_002351795.1 Ruminococcaceae bacterium UBA2806
AGAGGAAAGCATGAATAATGTATTGCCGCTTGTCCAGAAATACGGCGGCGGTCTTATTGCCCTGACTATTGATGAAAGCGGAATACCCGAAACGGCTCAGGGCAGGGCTGATGTTGCCGCAAAAATTATTGAAAGGGCTGCTCAGTACGGCATTGATAAAAAAGAGATCATTGTTGACCCGCTTGCGCTGACTATCTCGTCAAATCCTGAAAGCGCACAGGTAACGCTTGAAGCGGTCAGACTTATAAGACAGATGGGCGTAAAGACAAGCCTTGGTATATCAAATATTTCCTTCGGACTTCCTCAGAGGGAGCTTATCACATCAACGTTTTATGCAAACGCATTGCAGACAGGTCTGAACTGCGCTATAATGAACCCGTTTTCTGCGGCAATGATGAATGTATATTATGCATTCAGGGCGCTGAATAAGCTTGACAGCGGCTGCACTGATTATATTGCATATGCTTCATCGTCTGCGGAAACAGCTGTAAAAAAAGAAACCGTAAATAAAGAGGAAACACTTCACACTGCTATTGTAAAGGGACTGAAAGACTCCGCTGCGGGGCTTACGGAAAAGCTTATCGGGGAGCTGCAGCCGCTTGAAATAATAGATAAGCAGATAATACCTGCGCTGAATGAGATAGGGCTTGCATTTGAGCAGAAAAAAGCCTATCTGCCGCAGCTGCTGATGAGTGCAGATGCAGCCTCGGCAGCCTTTGAGGTCGTAAAGAGAGCAATTCCGACAGAGCAAAGCGACAGCAGCAGGGCGATAGTACTTGCAACGGTCCAGGGCGACATACACGATATCGGAAAGAATATCGTTAAAGTGCTGATGGAAAGCTACGGTTTCACGGTGTATGATCTCGGAAGGGATGTCCCGCCCGAAAAGGTAAGGGACTGCGCTCTGGAGCATAATTGCAGACTTGTCGGACTTAGCGCACTAATGACAACGACAGTACCTGCGATGGAGGAGACAATAAAGCTGTTGAAACAGACAGACCCGTCAATAAAGGTAGTTGTCGGCGGAGCGGTACTTAATCAGGAATATGCCGACATGATAGGTGCAGACCATTACGGTGCAGATGCTATGGACAGTGTACGATATGCACAGGAATATTACAGCGGAGCATTGACAGACTCATAAGTAAACAGAGAATTGCATAATCATTAACATCCGAAAAAACAGGGGTGTTATCATGATAAAGAAAATGATCCCGTCGGGGTGGATAGATCAGAATATTCCGGAAAAGATCATTGTAAAAGCTGACTGGAAAAAGAGGATAGGCTGGCTTGGACTTGTACTTACAGTAGTCATCGGCGCAGCTGCGGGAGCAGTCGGAGGTAAATATGCTGATGAAGGACTGATGAAACAGCTCGATATCGTATTTCTTACAAATTTCCGTATGCGCTCGGACAGCGGCGCACTATCGGTATTTGCGGCATCATTTGCGGCAAACTTTATCTTTCTGCTTGTGGTATTTCTTGCGGGACTGTCGTTGTGGGGAGAATGTCTTGTTGTATTCGTGCCTTTTCTCAAGGGCTACGGATACGGTCTTACAATGGGCTATGCATACGGTACCTTCGGGCTTTCGGGGATACTGTATAATCTGCTGATAGTTCTGCCTGGGGCATTTATTTTTGCATTTGTCATTTCTGCGGCTGTAAGGGAATCTTTTTCCAATTCACTTATGCTTGTACGGATATTCAGGCAAAAGACTGTAAGTGAAGACCCCGCAGTATGCGTCCGGCGGTATCTGCTGACAATGATATGGTTTCTGTTTTTGTCGGCGGCAACATCCGGAGCAGATATGCTTTGTTCCATAATGTTCTCATGGCTGTTTGATTTCTGAATAGAATTAAGGAAGTGTATAAATGAAAAAAGGAAAACAAAGAATATATAGCCTGATTGATTTTTTCACCTGTATGATGGATCAGTTCGGTCAGGTGATAATAGTTGACCTTTTGTACAGTATACCTGTATTGATATTCGGCGGGATAATGTTCGGACTCAGCTTTGTCACCACGCTGAATATATTTATAGTATTTTTGCTGATCCCGCTTTTGTCACCGTTTACGGCAGGACTGTTTTACTGTGCAGGACGTGTCACTCTGAAAGAAAAGCTTTCAGCGGTTCGGGATTTCAAAAAGGGCATGAAAACGGAATGGAAACCCTTTGTGATAAACTCACTTGCAGCATATGTCATAACCTGCGGAATATATATAACAATGCAGATATACAGAGGCGGGCTTTCAAATCCGGTGATACTCACATCGTTTATAATGAGTACGATATTTGTGCTGTTTTTCGTATGCTTTGAAAATGCTTTTCTTACAATGCTGGTAACGGTCGATATTCGCCCCTCGCAGGCAGTGAAAAATGCTGTGCTGATGTTCATAGGCGGTCTGCTTTATCATCTCAAGGCGATAATCTCACTTGTGCTTGTGATATTTGTTATCTCCTCGGTATTTATCCTGACAGGCGACCCGCTGACAGCAATGCTTGCCCTGCTGATACCCTGTGCAGTTGTACTTCCTATGCTTTGGGCTAATATAATTGTATATAACGTTTTCCAGACGGTTGAAAAGCATGTCGTCGTCAGCAAAACAGAAGAAAAGGAAGAAAAACAAACCGTTGAAGCCGGGGAAGATCAATATAGCGAATTAAGCTATGAAGAGCTTATGCAGTATGTCAAGGGCGACCCGGAAGAATATGTATATATCGGCGGCAGGATGCTCAAACGAAAAACTATAATTCAGATGGCTCAGGAAATGCAGCCCTGAAAATATAACAAGCCCCTCAGCGGTCAGAACAGGATCGTCGGCGGGCTTGTTTTTTGTCAACAAAAATACACAGAATTTTCATAAATATATTGATTTAAACAGTCAGATAGGATATAATTAATTTATGAATGTATATCTTGGGCTTTGTAAGTGTTATAACATTGACATTTTTTTAACAATCGTTTATAATTACTACAGGCAACCTCTAAAAACCTTTCCATACAATCAACAATGGAATAGGAAAGTGAGGGTTCGTGGGGCTTTG
>DEHG01000118.1:3103-3967 GCA_002351795.1 Ruminococcaceae bacterium UBA2806
ACAAGTTTTTAGAGATGCCCTACAGTATATCAGACCGCCGGAGAAAATGCTTAACGGTCTGATGAAAAAAAGCATGATATGAAAAATCAGAAAACGGAGGATAAGGACTATGGCTAATACAGTAAATGAAGAGCTTGTACAGGATCTTGAAAGCTTTCAGAAAATGATGGCTCGTGTCAGAGAGGCGCAGAAGATCTTCTCTACTTATACACAGGAACAGGTGGATAAGATATTCAAGGCTGCTGCAATTGCTGCAAATAAGGAGCGTATCCCGCTTGCAAAGATGGCAGTTGAGGAAACAGGCATGGGCGTTGTTGAGGATAAGGTCATCAAGAACCACTATGCAGCAGAATATATCTATAACACATATAAGGATACAAAGACCTGCGGAACTATCAACTATGACAGCGCCTTCGGTCTCAGAGAGGTAGCTGAACCTATAGGTATCATTGGTGCAGTTATCCCGACAACAAACCCAACATCTACCGCAATATTCAAGACACTTATCTGTCTTAAAACCAGAAACGGCATTATTATAAGCCCGCACCCCCGTGCAAAGAAATCTACTATAGCTGCCGCTAAGATCGTTCTTGATGCAGCTGTTCAGGCAGGCGCACCGGAAGGAATAATCGGCTGGATAGATGTACCGTCACTGGAGCTTACAAACGAGCTTATGAGAGATTCCGATACCATCCTTGCAACAGGCGGTCCCGGAATGGTAAAGGCTGCATATTCATCAGGTAAGCCTGCTCTCGGCGTCGGCGCAGGAAATACTCCTGTAATCATCGACAGCACAGCTGATATAAAGGTTGCTGTAAATTCGATCATCCATTCAAAGACATTCGATAACGGCATGATCTGCGC
>DEHG01000114.1:0-144 GCA_002351795.1 Ruminococcaceae bacterium UBA2806
TATCTACAGTAGGCTTTGATGATGATGATATCAATGCTATCAAATCAATGGATTCGACGGTTGATGTAATGCCCGGATATTTTTCCGATCTAATTGTTACTGAAAATAATATTGACAGCGTTGTAAGAGTATTTTCTATTCCCA
>DEHG01000114.1:235-5931 GCA_002351795.1 Ruminococcaceae bacterium UBA2806
TTATTATAAAGTAACAGAAACAAATATCGGTGATATTATTCATTTCAATAAAAATGACGGCGACAGAAAGACAACCGATACAATACGCAATCTTGATTATAAGATTGTAGGCGTTGTTTCAACTCCTGTATATATTACATATCGCCGAGGGAATACGAACAAAGGCTCAGCCAGCATATCATATTATATTATGATACCTCCTGATGAATTTGTTTCCGAAAGATACACAGATGTATACCTGACAACTACTGCGGGCAATCTGAATGTTTCCCCATACAGCTCGGAATATAAGGAGCTTATCGACAAACAGCTGAAGGAATATGAAAAACTCGGAAATAAACGCATTGAAATATTCAATTCAACAACACTGACCGATGCCAAAAATAAGTATTCGGATGCAGAAGATGAATTCAATAAACAAAAAAAGGATGCGGAAAAAGAATTAAGCGACGGCGAAAAAAAGATCTATGAGGGCGAAAAAGAGCTTAATAAAAAGCTTATCGAAGGCGAAAACAAGCTTAACGATGCAGAAAAAGAGATCGAAAAAGGTAAAAAAGAGCTTGAAAAGGCACAGGCGGATTATACAAAAGGAATTGAAGAAGCCAAACTCAAGCTGACCGACGCCGAAAAACAATATGCTGACGGAAAACAACAATATACAGATTCAAAACATACCTATGATGTTGAAATGGAAAAAGCCCAGTCAGAGCTTGATGATGCCCGTAAGGAATTTGATACACAATATTCCCTCTTTTACGGTACGACAAAGCCTCAGGCTGAAACAAAGCTTACACTTTTAAAAACAGGAATTGACTTTTGCAATCAAACTATTGAAAAAACCGAGAAAAAAATAAATGAACTTGAAGCCATTGTAAATCCCGACGGTATAATATCAGAAAAGCTTGAGGAGCTAAATAATACGCTGAAGGAATATCAGGATAAGCTTGACGAATATAACAAACAATATGAAGAAGGCGAAAAACAGCTGAGCGATGGTGAAGCTAAGCTTGCCGAGGCAAAACAAAAGCTTTCCGAGGCACAGACGGAATTTCAGACTAAAAAAATCGAAGCCTCAGACCAGCTTAATGATGCTCAGATACAACTCGATCAGGCTCAGTCTCAGCTTGAGATCGGAAAGCTTGAATATAACACTGCCCTTACAACAGGTGCAATGCAGATCCAGTCCGCCCAATCAAAACTCAGTGACGGTGAACAAAAGCTTAAAGACGGCAGACAGGAGCTTGAAAAACAAAAAGCGGCAGGTCATCTGATACTGAAAGAATCAAGAGAAAAGCTTATAAACGGAAAAACAGAAGCTAATACCAAGCTTGCTGATGCAGAAAAAAAGCTCAGGGATGCACAAAAGCAGATAGATTCTTTAAATGATGCAAAATGGCTGTTATATAACAGGGATGATAATATAGATTATTCTAATCTTGAAGAGGATGCAATAAGGGTCGATAACATTGCAACTGTCTTCCCCGTATTTTTCCTCCTTGTAGCAGCCCTCGTATGCCTTACAACTATGTCAAGAATGGTTGAGGAAAGGCGTACCGAGATCGGCACATTGAAAGCTCTCGGTTATTCAAATATCAGAATAGCGGCAAAGTATTTCATTTATGCTGCACTGGCGGCAATTATCGGAAGCATTGTCGGCGCAATAGCAGGTGTTGCAACTATTCCATATATTATAGTTCATACCTATTCAATACTATACACATTACCGGATACTATCCTTGTGATCTCATGGGAAAGCTTTTTATTCTCTGCCGGAACGGGTGTTTTATGCACCTGCACCGTTGCCGTCATTACCTGTTTCAGCGAACTGAAAATTAATCCCGCAACACTTATGCGTCCAAAGGCACCAAAGCCCGGAAAGCGTATTCTTCTTGAATATATAACACCTGTATGGAGCAGGATGAAATTTACATCCAAGGTCACGGCAAGAAATATTTTCAGATATAAAGCTCGTTTCCTTATGACGGTCATTGGTGTTGCCGGATGCACCGCCCTGATGATAGGCGGATTCGGTCTGAAGGATTCGATCGGAATTGTTGCAGGCAGACAGTTTGATGAGCTTACAATATACGATCAGATATTTGCCTTTTCAAAAGAAGGAACAGCAAAAGAAAAGGAATTCATAATGTCGAAATTCCATGCCGACAGCCATTTTACAGAAGCTATGCTTGTTTCACAGCTTTGGGCAAACGTTGACTACGGTGACAGAAAGCATATCGAATTCCGCACTATAATCGGTGAAAACAAGGATCAGTTCAAAAAAATGTTTATCCTTCGTGACAGAGAAACACATGAAAAAGTAGAGCTTTCTGATAACGGAGTTGTTATCAATGAAAGGCTGAGCGAGGTCATAGGAAAATATCCGGGGGATACGATTACATTTACTATTAATGACAATGAGTATTCCTGCAAGATAACAGGTCTTACTGAAAATTATGCAGGAAACTATATGTACCTTACTCCGGAATTCTATGAAAAGCTTACCGGCAAAGAAATCGAATACAATGTTGTATTTACAAAATTAACTGATGAGTCTGTTCCACATTCTCACGAGATCGCTAATGAATGGATGAAGGATGATGATATTGTTACAGTTTTCCTTATCAAAGATCAGGTCGAAGCCGTTACAAGCACATTGGATTCGCTGAATGTAATAGTATTTGTACTGATTTTCTGTGCGGGAATGTTAGCAATGGTAGTATTATATAACCTGACTAATATCAATATATCCGAGCGTGTGCGTGAGATAGCGACAATAAAGGTTCTTGGATTCTATGATCTTGAAACCGCAAATTATATTTATCGTGAAAACATAATACTGACTCTTGTCGGCGCCTTTGCAGGAATGCCGCTCGGTCATGTTTTCACCTCATTTGTCATAAAGGAGATACAGATGGACATTGTAATGTTCCCCCAGTATATTGAACCGATAAGCTTTGTTTACGGTTTTATTCTGACATTGCTGTTTTCATTTGTTGTCAATTTTATCATGTATTTCAAGATGAATAAGATCAGCATGGTTGAATCACTGAAATCTATTGAATAATAAATCCCGTTTAAATTACTAAGGAGCTGCTACAAATCAATGTAACAGCTCCTTATTTATAAAGTCATATCCGAACGGATGGTATACATCCGCACTGAATGCATTTTTTTCGTCAAAACAAATACTGCCTGCGTCTTTTTCTGAATTACTGCGGTAGATCATATACGGAACGGCTTCTGATGTATTGTAAAACAGTTCACATGGAAATGAAACCGTAGAAACAAATACAATCGTATGATCCTCTCCCCTGTTAGTTAATTCTGAAATAATAGGAGTAAGCACATCTTTGTCAAACGATTCCAAAAATCTGACCTTTTTATCAAAGTGACAGGAAATATCAGAAACGTCTTTTTCTTCACCTGCAGCGGCACCATCGCTGATAAGCGAATAATGAACGCAAACAAGATCACTGCCGTTATCAAAACAGGAAATGACTGTATCTGCATCAGCTTCATTACAAACATTATCCATTCCTATGAATATTCCAAGCCCCTGCATTGATGTATGGGCGCTTATCATTGTTCCCTTTATTGAATACTTATCTGTAAATGTTTCCGTTACAGGCTTCTTACATTCGCCCCATAGCCAGATACCATTCAGTCCCGACTCCGAGCTTAATGCTTCGCAAGCCTTCTTCATTATTTCTATAAGCACAGGAGTAAAATCGCCCTTTGGCAGATACTCACCTATTCTGTTTCCATATACGCTTTTCGGTGACACTAAAATACCGGGGTCAGGCTCTCCTTTTTTCCAGACCATGAAAAAATCTCTGTCTTTTCCACTGTAAAACCTGAATATGTCATTTCCGACATATTCATTAAGCAGCGATATGATCCTTTCAGTCTCTGTATCGGAAAGACTGCCTGAAAACTCACTCATTGTCTTTTCTTCAAACTCATCATCATCAGAGAAAAAAACAGGTGTGCATCTGAATATGACATCATCATTATCAAAATCAATGCCTGCGGCAATTGCTTCTAATGCGGTATCAATATGACCTGTTTCAAAGTGCTGATATCCCAAAAGAGTCATATCAGCCTTTATTGCTTCCGGATAATCAAAGGAATCTGAAAGTCTGATAAGCCCTGTCTCACCTTCTGACGCAAGCCTATCCAAAACAGGCTTTTCGGCGGCAGACAACGGAGTTTTTCCGTCCATTGCTGCCACAGGTCTGTCTGAAAGCCCCTCACATAAAAATAATAAATATTTCATCTTCCGGACCTGATATCAAAGGAAATGCGCTCTGAGCTCTTCACCGCTCTGAGGGCAAAGATATGCAGGGGGAATATCAAATACCGTCTTTGCGCCCGACTGACCCTCATCATACAAACGCTTTACAGCTCTTGCATATGCGATAAGAACGCTTGTTGTAAATTCAGGGTTTGAATCAAGCTTCAGACTGTATTCAATAATGTGATTGTTTTCCTTATTAACGCCTGTCTTTCCTGTTCTGAATACAAAACCGCCGTGAGCCATGCCTGCATGATCTCTGAGCAGCTCTTCCTCGCTGATAAAATGTACAACTGTATCATAATCAGCAAAGTAATTGGGCATTTCCTTTATTTCTTTTTCTACCCTTGCTGCGTCTGCACCCTCCTCAAGAACAACAAAACATTCTCTGAGGTGCTTCTCTCTTGTTGAAAGCTCGGGATTTTCGCCGCTTCTTACTGCGCCAAGAGCCTTTTCTATCGGAATAGTATACTGCTTTGCATTCTTTACGCCCTCAATTCTTCTTACGGCGTCGGAATGACCTTGACTTACACCCTTGCCCCAGAAGGTATAATCCTTTCCATCGGGAAGAATTGCATTTGCATATACTCTGTTGAGTGAAAACAGACCCGGATCCCAGCCTACTGAGATCATGCCGACCTTTCCGCCTTCCTTTGCGGCAGCGTCTACATTTGCAAAATGCTCGGGAATTCTTGCATGTGTGTCAAAGCTGTCGATAACATTAAAAAGCTTTGCATATTCAGGAGTCTGAACGGGCAGATCTGTCGCACTTCCGCCGCAGAGTACCAAAACATCAATTTTGTCTGTCCATTTTTCTATCTCGGAAACATTTACAACAGGAACACCCTCAGTAAGTATCTTTACACCTGCGGGATCTCTTCTTGTAAATACAGCTGCAAGCTCCATATCATCTGCTGCCGCAACAGCTATCTCTGTTCCTCTTCCGAGATTACCATAACCTAAAATACCTATCCTCGTTTTCATTAATATTACTCCTTTTCTTTTCAGATACAGCGAACTGTCTTTGAGTCCGCCGTCAGCTCATTATCTGAACCGCTGTTTCGTCAAGCAATTCATCATAACTGTATATAAGCCTGTCTGAATGTTTTTTCAGCTCAGGCAAATACAATTCATTTGCAGGATCATAAACCGCCACTGTTTTCATTCCAACAGAGGCGGCGCTTTTAATTCCTTCTATTATATCTTCAAAAACAACACATTCCTTTGCTTTTACTCCAAGCTTATCGGCAGTATAAAGATATATATCGGGATTGCTTTTGTTTACTCCTACCTCGGACGTATAGCAGATACAATCGAAAATACCGCTCATCCCGTTATTATCAAGACAAGGCTTCAGCAGATACGGATTATTTGATGTAGCCATACCTAAAGCGATACCTTT
>DEHG01000114.1:6111-7793 GCA_002351795.1 Ruminococcaceae bacterium UBA2806
TATGTATCCTTTGTATATGCTGCGGCTGTTTCAAAAAACATACTCCGCATTTTATCGGTGTACTCTTCGGTAACAGGTATACCTCTTTGCGTCAGAAAGTCCTCATCGACTTTTGACCATACATACATCGAATCAACCAAGGTCCCGTCAAGGTCAAATATTGCTGCCCTGATGGTTTCCATCATATTACTCCTCTAACATATAATGCTGCATATTTCTGCCCTTTCTTTTCCTGCCGTAATCGACAACGATAATATTATCCGAAACTTCATTATCAAAGGGCGATACCCATGTATATTCCTTAAGCTTTTCAAGACGGAATTTTCCTGTTTCAGGATGCATTATTTTAAGGTAATGAACATAGTTATATCCGCCTTTTCCGGAAGGCTTTCTGATAAAGAAACAAGATACTACAGCATTTTTAAGCGCATTTACTCTTGTTTTTCTTAACTTTCTTATCCTTGAGGTACGCTTTTTGATCCTGATAATATCTATCATGGCAACACAGAAAAGAATTGTTACTGCATACGGGAAAAAACGAACGAAATTCATTAAAATAAAAATTGAAAAAACAGACATTACAGCAAAGTTCACGCCAAAATGAATCTTTGCTTCTTTGAGCTTTTCTTTTTCTTTTTTTACAACATAATCAACTTCCTGCTTGGAAAGCTTGCTCCAGCTGCCTGCCTTTGCCTTGTGGCTTGTCAGACCAAGCTCCTTCTTAGAAAAGCACCGTATATCATTTTTCCCGAAACGCACTACAAGCATATTATCTCCGGCATTTGAATACATAAAAGTGCTTCGGTAAGCGGGAAGCTTATATATTCTTCTGTCGTTGCCTGCATTAAGACGGAACACATTAATAAAATATGAATAGCCGTTGACAGTATACTGATATTCCTCATCACGTCCGAAACAGGCTGCATCTGCACATTTTGCCTTACCGAATATTACTCTGGCGCATCTCTTTTCCAATATAAAGGAAAAGACAATCAGACTTAATACATAGCACCCTGCAAGAACAGCAGCTAAATACATATTGACAAAATAGGCAAGTGCGGCAATTGCAGCAGCGGGAATAAAACTATACTTTATATATCGTCCTATACACCTGAAATTATTCCTGCGTATACCCGATGCAAGCATAAATCTTTCCGTAAACCTTATCTTACGCCATTTTATCTCCGATCTCTGTGAATTTCTTATCACATTGTCCTGTTTCATTTCTTTGATGCCGGGACGACCGTTTTTATAGCCGGGAAAATCTTTTCTCTGATATTCTTTTGTCTGGAACTCTTTAGTAGGGAATTCTTTAATTTGTGGTTTCATCAGTAATCATTTCTCCGATTTCATAGATCCGTCCTCCGATGAAAGAAAAGACGAACCAAAAATTTGCTTTATCAAGCTGCTGTACCCGATCAGTACATTATCATATAAAACACTTCCTGAAATACATAGTATATTTTATCACTTTTCAATATCTCTGTCAACCGGCGGTAACCGGCGTCACGAAATCAACTTTCCGGTAAAGTACAATTATGGAAACCTCTGAAAACAAGTTTTTACAGATGCCCAAATATTTATACTTTGTCCATTTATCCTGAGCGAACTCAAAAAATCTAATCACTAATAAGCATAATACCCGTATCATAAATAATACTCTGAGTATATATCTATTTTAT